>JAIVIH010000301.1 GCA_020200615.1 Actinomycetota bacterium
GACCCGCACCGCCTCGGCCACGCCGTCGAAGACCCGGAACCGGTCCTCGGGCGACTCCGAGTCACCGGCGATCACCGTGTCGGGGTCGATTCCGATAGATCGGAGCACCTGGCGCCACGGCCAGAACGCGGGCGCCCCCTCGGCCTCGACGCAGCGTCCCCAGGCCACCGCGGTTCCCCCGGCGAGGGCGATCCCGGTGAGCTCCTGGGCCAGGCGGGTCTTGCCGATGCCGGGTTCGCCGGCGCAGAGGACGAGCCGGCCGTCCCCGTTGCGGGCGGCGGTGAGCCACGCGCGCAAGGCGTCGAGCTCGCGCCGCCGCCCGACGATGCCATCGCCCGAGTGATTCAGGGCATCATCCTCCCCCATGCGCGCTGAGGTGGTGAAGGCCTTCGTCAACCAGGAGGATCCTCCCGACGACGCCTCACTCAGCGTGACCCGTGACATCCTCCTGGTCGACCGGTGGTGGCCGGCGGCGCTCTGGTTGGGTCCCGCCACCTGCCTGGTGCGAACGGACGACGGCCCTGACCAGGATCTTCCCGCCGAGCTGGCCGAGGCCCTGTCTCGCCGGGGCCTGATGGAGATCGAGGCCGACCTCGAGGCCCCCGTCCTCTCCGTGACCATGCAGCGGGTCGACGTCATCGCCGGATCGTGGACCGTCTGGTCAGTCGACGCGGCCACGGCGCGCCAGGCGGTGGGGGACGCGGCCACGGGATAGCCCCTCCGGAGGCAAGCAGGAACGAACCGGGCTGTGGGAGCGTTGTTACGGCTGACAGATCACTGGAGTGGGGAGATGACCAAGAACACCATCAAGACGTACACGCTCCTGGCCGGGCTGGGTGGCCTGCTTATCCTCATCGGGTCCGCATTTGGAACAAGTGGGGCGTTCATCGGCCTGGCCATCGGCCTGGTCTTCGTCGGGGGCTCCTACTGGTTCTCCGACAAGCTCGCCATCCGGTCTGCTCGGGCCGTCCCGGTGTCCGAGCAGGAGTTCCCCGAGTACTACCGGATGATGCGCGAGCTGTCGCAGCGGGCGGGCATGCCCATGCCCAAGCTGTACATGACCCCCGATCCGCAGCCCAACGCCTTCGCCACGGGACGGAACCCGAACCACGCCGCGGTGGCCGTTACCGAGGGCATCGTGAGGCTCCTGGGGTGGGGAGACGAGCTGAAGGGGGTGCTCGCCCATGAGATCAGCCACGTCGGCAACCGGGACATCCTCATCGGGTCGGTGGCCGCCGCGGTGGCCATGGGCATCACCTTCGTGGCCCGGATATTCATGTGGGGCGCCATGTTCGGCGGTGGCGGCAGCGACGACGACGGTCCCAACCCCATCGCCCTGCTCGCCATGGTCATCCTCGCGCCCATCGCGGCCATGCTCCTCCAGATGGCCCTCAGCCGCAGCCGCGAGTACGAGGCCGACCGCAGCGGTGCCCGCCTGCTCGGGGACGGGGAGTCTCTCGCCCGGGCCCTCGCCAAGCTCGAGACCGGTGCCCGAGCGGTTCCCATGAACGTGGACCCGGTTCAGGCCGGCAAGTACATCGTGAACCCCCTCACCGGGCGGAAGGTGCAGTTCGCCAACCTGTTCACCACCCACCCCCCGATGGAGGACCGCATCGCCCGGCTTCGCGCCGGAAACTGGCGGGGCTGACGCAGGCGCGGCAGGCCCCTTAGCGCTACGCTCCGTCTCCCGCCGACCGGGTTAAGCGTCCCGGTCGGCAGGAAACGGAGCGTTTCGCGTCGAATGGAGGGGGATCGTGTCGAGACGGGCCCGTTCGACGCTCGCCCTCGTGCCCACCCTGGCAGTGCTGATGTTTGGCGGGGTGTGGCAGGCACGCGCCCAGCCTGCTCCGCCGCCTCTCGGCCCTCAGCAGAACACTCCGACCACGAACTTCCTCCAGGGCCTCCTGGGTGGTCTGCTCGGCACCACCACCACCGTCCCAGCGCAGCCCGGTTCCCCGGCGGCGCCTCAGTCGGAACCCGCTCCTGACGCGGCCCCCTCGCCGGGCCCGGACGGGTCGGATGCCGACGAAACGACGGAACGCACGATCCCTCCCGAGGCGCAGGCGATCATCAACTCCGTGCTCAGGACGGGGAGCAAAAACACCCTCCCCCTCCTTGAGGCTCTGGCCCGGCTCGGCAACCAGGGTCTGACGGCCGAGGAAGGGGCGATCGAGGGCTTCGGCCAGTTCCCGGTGGCGGGCGAGGCCTGGTGGAGCGACGATTGGTACGAGGCCCGGTTCACACCCGAGTTCCACTTCCACCAGGGAACCGACATCTTTGCCGCCAGGGGAACTCCGGTCCGAGCCCCGGCAGATGGCTTCACGGAAGATGGCAGCGGTGGCGCGGGCGGGCTGGCCGTCAACCTCAGAATCGCCGACGGCACCTACTACTACATGGCCCACCTCGACAGCCTGACCGCCGCAGGCAGGGGCTCTCGGGTGAAGCAAGGGGAGATCGTGGGCTTCGTGGGTGACACCGGGAACGCCGTAGGAGGTTCTCCCCACGTTCACTTCGAGGTCCACCCCGGAGGAGGGGGGGCGGTGAACCCCAAGCCCATACTGGATCGCTGGCTGCAGGAAGCCATCGACGCCGTCCCCACCGTGATCAGTACCTTCCAGGGCAGCCAATCCCGCGCCCTCACCGCGGCAGGGATGCTGCGCCGCATGGACACGGGATCCCTTGGGGCGCCGGTTTCCTCCGACGGGCCTCAGCTGTGGGCCACCAACCTCCGCCGGGAGAACGGCGGAATCCGGCTGGCTGACGTCGAGGGAGAGGGCGAGCAGGCGGCCTGGGATCCACGGGTCCGAGGCGCCGCGGCTCGGGCCGAGGACATCAGGCGAGCGAACCAACTGGCCCGCGGCGTCCTCGGCCCCCTGACGCCGAGCGTGCTCAATGACGTGACCGGCGGCTAGCCGGCCGAGAGCTTCAGTCCCGGAAGTTCTTGAACTGGAGGGGTAGGCCGAAATCCTGCTCCTTCAGGGCGGCGATCACAGCTTGGAGATCGTCCCGCTTCTTGGCCGTCACCCGTAGCTGGTTGCCCTGGGTCTGGGACGAGACCCCCTTGGCCGCCTTCTCCTTGACGAACCGGTTGATCTCCCGAGCCTTCTCGTCGTTGATCCCTGCGACCAGGGCCACCGTCTGGCGAACCGCGCCCTTGGAGCCCTCCTCGACCTTGCCGTAGGAGAGTGCCTTCAGCGAGACCTGCCGCCGGACGAGCTTTTCCTCGACCACTTGGGCCACGGCCCGGAGCCGGTCCTCGCTGGCCGACCGGAGGCGGATCTCGTCGTCGCCCAATTCCACGCCCGATCCCGTGTTCTTGAAGTCGTACCGGGTGGCCACCTCGCGCTGCGCCTGGTCGACCGCGTTGCGGACCTCTTGCAGGTCGAGCTCGGAAACGACGTCGAAGGAGGGCATGGCGAAACGGTAACCTCCCCCCGGCACAGCATGGGTCGGTGCCCGAGCGGCCAAAGGGAGCTGACTGTAAATCAGCCGGCACAGCCTACGGAGGTTCGAATCCTCCCCGGCCCACCAACGGAGAAGGTGCAGGTCCAGGTCACTGCAAATGGTGAACCGAGCGCGTCCCTACCGGATTCGCGTGCGCTCGAAGAGGCCGGTGCCCGGGATACCCACCGTACGGTGACGCTTGCCGCTCGGCGACCGCGAAAACCTGAGGCCACGAATACCGACCGAGGTACCCAAGCCCTTGCGGGTGGCGGTGATCCGCAGCAAGCCGCCAAACAGGCTCTCGGACCGGCGCAGCTGCCAGGCGCTCACGACTCGCACCCGACGCCGTCGTCGTCGCGGTCGAGGTGGCTTCCGTAGCCGGGGTCGCCCCGGTAGACGGGCGCAGCGCCGGCGTTGCGAGCTGCGGTGCAGTTGGCGAAGGCCCGCCTGGGTGCGCCGGTGACCACTGGCTCCGGCTCCGGCCGTGCGGTGACGACTGGCTTCGGCTCCGCGCGGGCGGTGACCACTGGCTCCGGCTCGGGAACGGCGGTGGTCTGGACCTCAGCCGGAGCGTCCGTCGCGGCTACCACCCTGTCTGCCGTGGTGTCTTCCGTCTGCGACACCACCGGGACCGGTTCGGCGGCTCCCCCTGTGCTGCATCCCGCTGCAGCCAGCGCCAGAGCAAACGCGACCAGTAGTCCTCGTGCCATTCTCATCGGGTCCCGCCTTCTCGCGGCCGTTCCCGAGGATCGGGCCGGTCTACCTAAGTCATCGACCGATGCGCGCCCACCCTTGAACGGTCGGGGTCCTATTCGGCACCCGTGCGGGCGCCGAGGACCATGGCCGCCGCCAGGATCAGCAGCGGTAGCTCCACCGCCCGCTCGAACCGCTCAAGGGCCTCCTGGCGCCGTTCGACTCTCACGACCGCACCTCCCGCTCTCGGTGACGCCAGGATGGGCTACCGCATCGAGCGGCGCTGAGACAGGTACAGCGAGCTGGGTTCTCGGTAACAGCCCGTTGGGCGCGCGAGGCTGCTGGCGTGGGGCGGGGTTGGGCGGCGGGGGCGTTGGTGGCGTTGGCCTTGGCGGGCGGCTCGTCGAGTTGCCGCGACCCGGCGGCCGTGCCGCGCCAGAGCCGGATCGAGCGGGTTGACCTCACCGCCACCGTCGGCGCAGACGGGACGGTGCGAGTGGTGCAGCGGCTGACGTTCGTCGACGACGACGGCGGCCTGATCGCCGTGCCCGTGAGGTCGGGGTTGACGGAACTCGCCGAGATCAGCGTCGACGGGCAGCCCGTGTCTCTGGAGTCCGGGGTTACCGAAATCCGGGCGTTCGCGCGTTCCGCCACGGTGGCCTTCACGCTGAAACGGGCCGTCGAGACGTGGAGCGACCTCACGGTCGCACGGTTCGCCCTCCGTGGTGACCGTGGCCGGCCACGTGGTCGAACTGCGAGGAAAGGTCCCGGCGTGGGCGGGTTCCGAGCTGGCCATCGGCTTCGCGCCCGGCTTGGTCCAGTTGGCTCCCGCAGATGCCGTCCTGATGGCGCACGACGTCCCTCACCGGCCCGCCTTCGAGGCTCAGCAGGTGCAGCTCGATGCAGCTACAGCATCGCTGGAGGAGACGCTGGAGGGCCAGGAGGCGACGGCCGCGCTGGTGAAGCCGATCTTCCTGGGAGTCACGGTCGTCGTGCTGGGCTTTGCCGTCATGACCACGCAGCGGGTCAGGCTCGCCGAGCGCCGCCGCCGAGCCCGCCTCGCCGACGACGTGCCCGACGAGCTGCGCGAGCCGCCCGGATCCGAGTCGCCGGCTGTCGTGACCCTGCTGGCGGCGAAGGGGGAGCGGGTCGACCGCGACGCGGTGGCCGGCACCGTCCTCGGATTGGTGGAACGCGGCGCCATCGAGCTCGACGGATCACCTCCGAGGCCTTCGTCCTACGCCTCCGCTCGCCCCGTCCGGCGGTGAGCGCCCCCGAGGGGGTGGTGCTCGATGCGCTGGCCGACGCCGCAGGGCCCGGGCCGAGCGAGCTACAGGGTCCGCCGCTGTGGCGGGGTGGCGGCAAGAGGTTCTGGACCGCCTACCGGCGGGCCGTGGTGGGCGAGGCCCGTGGGGCGGGACTCGTCGAGCGGGTCTACAAGCCCTCCCTCTTCGGGGCCTACGCGGCGATATTCGTCGGGTGCAGCTGGCCGTTGTGGCTCGACCAGAGCCTGGTGTTGCTGCTGCCTGTCGGCACCATCGCCGGCGTGATCCTGTCTATCCCATTCCTCAGCCGTGTCACCATCACCGACGAGGGAGTCCGGCGCCGGGCCCGCTGGCTGGCGTTCCGCCGCTTCTTGCGGGCGCAGGGCTCGCTCGGGGACGTCGGCGCTCCCGGCATCGCCGTGTGGGGCCGGTTCCTGACCTACGGCGCGGCGCTCGGCGTGGCCCGGGCGGCCGCAGAGGCGCTGGCCCCAGACGACGGCGCCGAGCGGGTCGACGTCCGCGCCGACATATGACGGATTCCGGCCTGGGAACGCGTCGGCTCAGGTGACGTCGCGGCGGACGACGAACCGGCTGCCGATTCCGGCCATGGCGACGGCGTAGAGGGCGAGGATCAGGGCCGCACCCCAGACTGGCAGCAGGTCGCCCTCGGGTGTGGCGCCCCCCGACAGGGCCGTGCCCGCCCCGCCCGGCAGCCACTTGCCCACCTCGGGCAGGAAGCTGACGAGGATCCCCTCGAGGACGAAGGACCACACCAGGGCGATGGTCACGGCAGCCACCTGGTTGCGGATGAGGGCCCCGAGCCCTACTCCGAGCAGCCCGTAGAGGGTGGTGCCGAGCATGATGGAGAACGGCACCCGGATCACGTCGGCGTCGAACAGCGAAACACCCAGGTCCTTGGCTGCGAGCCAGGGAAGGGCGACGACCAGGGTGACCAGGGCGGCGATGCCGGCGAAGACGAGGCCGACGAGCGTGAGGGCGATCATCTTGGCGGCGATGACCCGGCTGCGGTGGGGCGTGACCAGGAACGTGGGCGTGACGCTGCCGTGCCGGAACTCGTTGGCGACGGAGAGGATGCCCAGGATCATCACGAAGGTCGAGACCGGCCATCCGGCGGCGAGGACGTTCCGGATCCCCTCCGGAGTGTCGAGCGGGAAGGTGCCCTCGGCGTCTCCGGCGGTGAGGATGGTGATGCAGACGCCGAGCACGGTGAGACCGACGGTGGCGGCCAGCAGGGCATAGATCGTCCGGGTGGTCCGCAGCTTGAGCAGCTCGGCTCGAACCAAAGCGGTCACTGGGGCACCCCCTGGGCTGCGGTCAGTTCGAGGAACACGTCTTCCAGGTTCGAACGCTCGGACGTGAGCTCGTACAGCACGATCCCGCCCTCGGCCGCGGCCCGCCCGACGACCTCGCTGGTGGTTGACTCGACGACCATCACGTCCGGCGCGGTCAGCCTGGCCACCAGGCCCTTCGTCCCGAGGAGGGACCGCAACTCCTCGGCCTGGGGTGTGCGGGCCCGGACCACCTCGCCCGCCCGCTCGGTCAGGTGGCTCAGGGGTCCGTGGGTCACCAACCGTCCGCGGGCCACGATGACGACGTCGTCGGCCAGCTGGGCGACCTCGGACAGGACGTGGCTCGACACCATCACCGTCCCTCCCCTGTCCACGAACCACCGCAGGAACCCACGGAGCCAGTGCACCCCCTCGGGATCGAGCCCGTTGGCCGGCTCGTCGAGGATGAGGATCTCGGGCTGCCCCACGAGGGCGGCGGCCAGGCCTAGGCGCTGGCGCATGCCGAGCGAGAACCCTCCCACCCGCCGGTCGCCCGCTTCCGCCAGCCCGACCTGGGCCAGCACCGTCGCCACCCGGGGGCCCAGAAAGGCGGTCACCCGCCCGGGTTCGAGGGCGAGGCTGAGGTCGTCGACGGCCAGGATCGGGCCGAACCGCTTGGTGAGGCCCCTGATCTCGATGACGGGCAAAGTGATGTCTCCTGGGTGGGTTCGACTAATGAGCGCGTGTCCCCAGACAGGGCCAAGTATGGGCCGAGTTACAGGAGCCGCTCCATCACCACGACGTCGAGCCACCGGCCGAACTTGCGGCCCACCTCCCTTTCGACGCCCACCAACTCGAAACCGCACGCACGGTGAAGGCCGACCGACGCTTCGTGGCCGCCGACGATGCGGCCGATCATGGCGTGGAAGCCGTGGGACGTTCCCAGTTCGACGAGCTCGCTCAGGATCGCCCGTCCGACGCCTCGGCGATGGACATCACGGCGCACGTAGACGGAGTCCTCCACCGATGTGGCGTAGGCGGGCCTGCTCCGGTAGGGGCCGAGGGAACCGAAACCCAGGACTGTGCCCGCGTCGTCGGTCGCCACCACCGCGGGGTGGGCTCCGGCGTGCTCTCGGAGCCACCGTTCCTGGTCCTCGAGCGACCGGGGCACGAGGTCGAAGGTGAACGTGGACTCCGTGACCTCGACGTTGTAGATGCTCCGGATCGCCTCGGCGTCGTCCAAGCGGGCCAGGCGGACGTCCACGGCCGACGACCCTAGGGCCCTCGGCAGAGGACTGGCCGGCGTGGGCGGCGGGTATCATGGGCACGGCCGACCTCCCGTAGCGCCGGGAGGCGTCTTCGGCCCCCTTAGCTCAGTCGGCAGAGCACAGCCATGGTAAGGCTGGTGTCGTCGGTTCGATTCCGACAGGGGGCTCGCCAGATCCACCGGACAAACGACCTGGCGGCGTAGCTCAGTTGGCAGAGCGCTCGGCTCATAATCGAGTGGTCGGCGGTTCGAGTCCGCCCGCCGCTACCAGACGACGAAACAGGAGCGACAGTGGCAAAGGGTGAGAAGGAGATCAAGAAGTACTGCCGCTGGGACCGGACCCACACCCTCCACCGGGAAACCCGCTAAAAGCGGGTATTCGTAACCGTCCAGCAGGAAGCGGGGTCAGACAGCTAGTGGGTGGTCCAGACCAAGAGGCTGCACTGGTCGAAGCGGCGAAAGCCGGCGACCGGTCGGCGTTCGAGGAGCTGGTCCGCGCCACCAGTGCTGACATCTACACGCTGGCTTATCGCCTGACGGGCGACGAGGAGGACGCCCGAGACGTGGTGCAAGACGCCTACTTCCGGGCCTTCCGCAGCATCAAGCGCTTTCGCGGTGATGCGCGGTTCTCCACCTGGATGTACCGGATCACCGCCAACTGCGCGGCGACTCACATGGCCAAACGGTCGAAGAGCCGTCACGAAGAGCTGTCCAACGAGGAGCCGATCGCCGATCCCCGGCCTGAGGTCGACCCCGAAGTGATGGCTGAGGCGGGAGCCCTCAGGCACCAGGTCAGCGACGCCCTCGCCGAGCTTCCTCCGAAGCTCCGGGCCGTTGTCGTCCTTCGCGATATCTACGACCTCCCCCACGAGGCCATCGCCAGCGAGCTCGGCATTACCGAGTCGGCGGCCAAGGTGCGCTTGCACCGGGCCCGCCACAAGCTCCGGGAGCGTCTGTTCCCGATGCCTGGAGAGGAGAAGGCCCGTGCCGTCTAGCCGCCCGCAGAATGGGGCCGGGGTCACCTGCTCGTCGGTGGCCGAGGCTCTGCCCGGCATCGTCGATGGGTTGGCCGTCGCCGACCACGAGCTCCGGCACCACGTGGATACCTGCCTTCGCTGTCAGGCCGAAGTGGCCCAGTACCGGAAGCTGCTCCGTGCCCTGCACCAGCTGCGGACCGAGGTGCTGGAGCCCGCTCCCGGGCTGGTTCCCGACATTCTCGCCTCCCTCGAAGCTGCCGGAGAGCGTCGAGCCATGCGCTTCCTGCTCACCGGCCGCCGTGCCGCCTACGTCGGCGGAATCGCCGCGGCCACGGCCGCTGGGGCCGCAGGGGCCATCGTTCTGGCCACCCGAGCCCGGCACCGCCGCCTCCGCCTGGCGAGCTGATCGGGGCGGCCCCATCGGGGTCCGTGGAACCTGACCCTGCGGGTACGGCTATCCTCGGAGCGCAATCCAACTGGGAGTGACCCCCCGAAGGGCAGTAGCTCAATTGGAAGAGCTCCGGTCTCCAAAACCGGCGGTTGGGGGTTCGAGTCCCTCCTGCCCTGCTCGCATCCACAGAACAGCCCTGAAACAGCCTGCGCCGAGGTGGCCGTGAACAGACAGACAAAGCGCCTGATGCAACGTCAGGGGCAGATGGATCGGGACGGCGCGCCCATGCGCAAGGATCCCCCCACCCGTACCGCTCCCCGTCCGGCGGACAAGCGGGTCAAGGCGGGCGAGTACCTTCGTCAGGTCAAGGCCGAGCTCCGGAAGGTGGCCTGGCCCACCCGCAAAGAGGTCATCCACTACTCGACGATCGTGCTCATCGCCCTCGTGCTCCTCACGGGGCTGATCTTCCTGCTCGACTTCGCCTTCGGAAAAGGTGTCATCTGGTTGTTCGAAGCATGAGCGATCCCACCACCGACCCCATCGCCGCACCCGCCGACGACACGCCGGCCGATGCTCCCGTGAGCGTCATGACCGAAGACGAGCTGCTGGCCGAGGGCTTCGACGAAGAGGAGCTGGAAGAGGCGCCCGTCGTCGAGAGCCCTTACGACAGGCCGGGCTCCTGGTACGTCGTCCACACGTACGCCGGATACGAGAACAAGGTGAAGTCCAACCTCGAGAGCCGGATCGCCTCCATGAACATGGAGGACCGGATCTACGAGTGCGTCATCCCCATGGAGGACGTCATCGAGTTCAAGGGTGGCAAGCGGGTTGTCGTCCAGAAGAAGGTCTTCCCCGGCTACCTGCTGGTCCGCTGCCTGCTCGACGACGACTCGTGGCGCGTGGTTCGCAACACGCCCGGCGTCACCGGCTTCGTGGGTCTGGGCGCCAAGCCCACCCCGCTGTCCCGCAAAGAGGTCGAAAGCATCCTGCAGGTACAGGTCGAGGGGGCCGAGGCCACGAGGAAGCCGGCTCGGCGCCCGATGTTCGAGGTGGGCGAGAGCGTTCGCGTCCGGGAGGGCCCGTTCGCCGACTTCTCCGGCCAGATCGCCGAAATCAACGAGGACCAGCTGAAGTTGAAAGTGCTGGTCAACATCTTCGGGCGGGAGACACCGGTCGAGCTCGAGTTCAGCCAGGTCGCCAAGCTGTAAGCAGGCGCTGGCCCTAAGGAAGGAAAAAGATGGCCAAGCGGCGCGTCGCCGCGGTGGTGAAGATTCAGATTCCGGCCGGTGCGGCTACACCCGCGCCTCCGGTCGGAACTGCGCTCGGCCCCCACGGCGTCAACATCATGGAGTTCTGCAAGCAGTACAACGCAGCCACCGAGTCGCAGAAGGGAACGGTCATCCCTGCGGAGATCACCGTCTTCGAAGACCGGTCGTTCTCCTTCGTCACCAAGACCCCGCCCACGCCGGTGCTGCTGCGGGCAGCCGCGGGGGTCCCCAAGGGCTCGCCCACGCCCGGCCGGGAGGCCGGAGGATCGATCACCAGGGACCAGCTGGTCGAGATCGCCCGTACCAAGATGCCTGACCTGAACGCCAACGACCTGGAAGCGGCCACCCGCCAGGTGGCAGGCACCGCCCGCTCGATGGGGATCTCGGTGGCC
>JAIVIH010000051.1 GCA_020200615.1 Actinomycetota bacterium
CCTCCGGCTCGTCGGGCATGAGCTCAGCGAGCAGACGTGCCAGCCGCAGGGCCTCAGCGCACAGACCGGCCCGCACCAGCTCGTCGCCGGCGGTGGCCGTGTAGCCCTCGTTGAAGACCAGGTAGACGACGGCGAGAACCGGTCGCAGGCGGTCGGGCAGCTCGGCGTCAGCGGGTACGCGGTAGGGGATGTTCGCCGCTCGGATCTTCCGCTTGGCTCTGACCAGGCGCTGGGCCATGGTCGCTTCGGGGACCACGAAGGCCCGGGCGATCTCGGGAGTCTGGAGTCCGCCGAGGAGTCGAAGGGTCAGTGCCACCTGGCTGCCGGTCTCCAAGGCGGGATGACAGCAGGTGAAGATCAGTCGAAGGCGATCGTCTTTCACGGGTCCCACCTCCTCCGTTCGTTCGTTGCGCTCGTGGAGGAGCGCGGCTTGGGCGTGCCGGTCCTGACGGGACGACTCCCGTCGAAGCCGGTCGAGGGCGCGGTTGCGGGCGGTGGTGGTGATCCACGCACCGGGGATCGGCGGCGCGCCGGTGGACGGCCACCGCTGAGTCGCCACCACGAACGCTTCCTGGACCGCCTCTTCGGCGAGGTCGATGTCGCCGAAGAGGCGGATCAGGGTTGCTATGGCCCGCCCGGACTCGTTGCGGAAGACGAGCTCCAGCTGCGAGACGTCGAACGCCTCCACTCCGTGGTCAGCCCTCGGTGTCGCCCTGGAACGGGCGAACCTCGACAGGGGCCTCGCAGGCCGCGGAGGCCTTGGACGCCCAGGCGAGGGCGGCGTCCAGGTCTGCCGCCTCGATGACCCAGAACCCGCCCAGATGCTCCTTGGTCTCCGCGTAGGGACCGTCGGTCGTGATCACCTCTCCGTCCTGCACCTTGACCACGGTCGCCGTGCTCGACGGGTGGAGCCCTCCGGCGAAGACCCAGATGCCGGCGGCCCGGATCTCGTCGTTGACTGCGTCGACCTGCTTGTACATACGTTCCATCACCTCGGGCGCGGGCGGAGCCTCGGTCTCGTCCCCGTGCACGGACAACAGGTACTGGGTCATGGCACTCTCCTCTCGGCCGGGCCGGCACGGTACCGGTCCCTCCACCCTGGCGAACGAACGACGACCGCCCCAATCGACAGCCTGGGCGGATTTTCTCGAAGTTTCTGCCAGGCTCTCCGTCATGCCCATCGCCATCGAAGGACTCCGCACCGTCATCTACCCGTCACCCGATCTCGACGCGGCCAAAGCCTGGTGGACCCGCTTTCTCGGCTTCGAGCCCTACTTCGACGAACCCTTCTACGTCGGGTACGAGGTGGCGGGCTACGAGCTGGGGCTCCTACCCACCGCCGACCCGGCGGACGGGGCGCTCACCTACTGGGGCGTAGCCGACGTCGCCGACGCCGTGGCCCGCGCCATTACCCAGGGAGCCACGGAGCACTCGCCAGTGGCCAACGTGGGAGGGGGCATCGTCACCGCCACGGTGAGGACCCCGGCGGGAGCCATCCTCGGGCTCATCTACAACCCGAACTTCGGGATCACCTGAGGGCCGTGGTTACGGCGTCAGCACCTTGACGTTGACCTGCCAGCTGCCGGTGGCGCCGGCGAGGCGGAGCCACAGCGGCAGGTACATCTCGGTGGCGCGAGCGGAGGTGATGTCCCCCAGGTCGAGGATGTCACCCGCGGGCCACCCGAAACTCTGCAGGAGATCCTTGACCTGATCCTTGGCGTCGTCGTCGTTCCCGGCGACGAAGATGGTGTGTGACGTGGGGAGGAGGCCGGGCTCCACCATCACCCCCGCGTTCACCGTGTTCAGGGACTTCACGACCCGAGCATCGGGAAAGGCCCGCTGGATCTGCTCCCCCATGCTGTCGGTGTTGCAGACGGTCAACGTGGGCGGCATGCCCTGGGAGAAGTCCAACGGGTTGGAGACGTCGACGAGCGCCTTGCCGGCCAGGTTCTCCGGCCCCGCGGCTCGCAGGACGTCGAGTGACACCGCGCCGGCGGTGGCGTTGACCACCACCTCGCCGAAGGCGGCGGCGTCGCCGAACGAGCCTTCGCTGGCGGGGGTCCCTGCACCGTCAGCCCACGCCACGGCCTTTTCGTTGCCCGCCTGCCGCGACCCCATCATGACCTCGTGGCCCAGCTGCACCAGCTTGGTGCCCAGCGTCTGGCCGACGACCCCTGTTCCGAGAACTCCGTATCGCATGCCGTCAGTATGGATGAGCCCGCCTCCGGGCGGCGGACTTCCCTTAGGCTCCGCTTCCGTGACCGAGGCGGAGGAGCTGCTCCGCTCTCTGCGGGCGATCCCGCCGCAGCAGGCGACAGCCCAGACCGTGGCTGGTGCGGAACGGGCCGTGAGCCTGCTCGCCCACGACGCGGAAGGGTCCCTCCGGGCGGAGGCGACGGGGCTGCTGGCGAGCCACCTGCTCGAAGTCCAGACCGGCGATCGGGTCGCCAACGTGGAGCGTGCGCAAGCCCTCTACCGGGAGATGCGAACCGAACCGGAGGTGGCTCCGGGCGCTTGGGTCGCCGGCACCTTCGGACTGGCCAACGCCCTCCTCCTGCATCCGGAGGCGTCGTCCGGCGACATCGCTCTAGCGTCGCAGCTCTCGGGCGAGGTGATCGATCGTGCCCGGTCAGCGGGCGACGTTCCCGTTCTCGTGAGGGCCCTCGGGCAGAAGGCCCGCATCGAGTCCGCCATCCACGTTGGCGACATCGACGCCCACCTCGAGAACGCCATAGCCCTCCAGAAGGAGGCCGTCGACGTGCTGATGGGGTCGGCCGACCCGGTGGATGGTGTCCTCCTCGGACGGCAGTGGCACAACCTTGCGGGCTTGTACGAGCAGCGGCGGACCGGCGTCCGGGCCGACAACATCGATCGGGCCGTCCGTGCCCTCATGGCGGCCCTGGAGTTCCGGCCGGCGGACGTCGACCCCGTAGGCCGGGCCCGCACCCTGCGTGCGCTGGCCAGGGTCTTCCCGGAGTGGACCGGCCCCGATTCGATTGCGGAGGCCGATCGACTGGGGCAGGCCGCGGCAGCCGAGGCCGAAGCGCTCGAGGCGTCCGATCCGCGAGGAGTAGGGCCGGTCACGGGCTGGGCGAACTTCGAGCGCCAGCGGTCCGCCCTCACCGCCGTCCTTCCTCTCGACGAGCTTCCGCCCGACCGGCAGCGTTCCTGGCTCGAAGGTGCGATTGCGAACCATCGAGAAGCGGTCGAGGCTTATCCCAGGCCGTCGATTCGCTGGGCGGAGTGGATGGGTGGACTGGGTCGGCTCCTCGGCCGGCTTCCGCATCTCGGGACGTGGGACCAGATCGAAGCGGCCTACACGTGCTTTGGCGAGGCGCTCACCGTCGTGGATCCCGAGGACCATCCCCGGCTCCGCCGATACCTGTTGAGCAGGTGGGGGGAGCTGTGCCATGAGATCGGCGACTTCGAAGGGTCGTTGTACGCCTACGGCGAGGCCGCCGAGCTGGGAAACGTGCTGCTCGACCAGATCGCCGACCCGGAAGACCGGTGGACCGAGCTGGAGACCGCTCGCGGCGATGCCCTGTTCGCCGCTTTCGCCGCAGCTCGACTCGGCATGCCCGAAGACTCGGCCTACCTGGCCGAGCTTGGTCGTTCGCGGACCGTCGCCGAGCTGCTGATTGCTTCCGACGTCGCCAGCCGTGCCTCGGCGGAGAGGCGGCAGGAGATCCTGGACGCCGTCGACGCCATTCGCGGGCTCGAAGTCGCCTTGCGAGACCTGCAGCAGGGCGATCTCGTGGCCATGCAGCGAAAGGTGGCGGACCTTCTGGGCGTGACCCCCGCCTTCGTCCAGATGCGTTCCGTCGGGGACGGGTACGAGGACGACGAGGCCAAGGCCGATGAGCGCGACCGGCTCGCGAGCGCGCTCGCCCACGCCCGAACCTCGCTGCGCCGGCTACTGATGGAGGACGGGTCGGAGGGTGGCCCAGGGCCGCTGACCTCCGGGTACGAGGGAGTGGTGTCGGCCGCCAGGGAAGCCGGCCTGGCTGTCGTATACGTGATGGCAACGGTGCACGGGGCCGCAGCCGTCGTGGTCACGCCCGAGGGGGCGTGTGAGAGCACGACGTTCGACGGCTTGGACTCATCCGTGGTCGGGGCCCTCATCCGGGGCACCGACGAGGTGCCGGGCTTCGCCGCCGCCATGCGCGGCAAGATCGACGGGCTCGATGTGGCCCTCGAAGCGATCGCCATGACGATCGGCACGTCGCTGATGGCGCCCCTGGGAAGTTGGCTGGCGGGCCTAGGCGTCACCCGGGTCGCGCTCATCCCGCTGGGCAGGCTCGGCCTGCTGCCGTTGCACATCGCCACCACTGCGGGCATCACGTACTCCTACGCGCCGTGTGCCCGGGCCCTCTCCCGGGCCGCGATCGCGCCGGCTCCGTTGGATCTCAGCCGGGTGGTCATCGTGGCCGACCCCAGCGCCGAGTCCTGCGAGGACCTGCCGTTGGCTCTGGCCGAAGCGCGCGGCGTGGCTGAGCTCCTGGGGCCCCATGGCGGAGTCGACGTCGGGACAGCCTCGGACGCCGATTTCGATCACTTGCGAACGGCTGCGCCAGGCGCGTCCGTCCTCCATCTGGCATGTCACGGCGAGTTCCGGCCCGCCGACCCCCTCGAATCGCACCTGCTCCTCGCGGGTGACGACCGTCTCTCCCTGGCCGACGTCTTCGCCCGTCGCGTCGACCTCGGGGCGGTCCGTCTCATGATGATCGCCGCCTGCCGCTCGGGGACGGTGGAGTTCGAACGGGCCCCGGACGAAGCCCTGGGCTTCCCGGCCGCTCTGATGGTCGGGGGTGTGCCGACCATCGTGAGCACCCTTTGGCCGGTGGACGACGGCGACGAGGTCTTGGGCGAGATGGCGGCCGAGTTCAGCGACCTGCCCCTGGCCATTCCCTATTCGGGTACCCAGGACTGGGGCGCGTTCGTCACCACCGGCTTACACGGCTAGCGCGAGCCCCAGCGCTGCCAGACCGTCCAGCCGCAGCGCTCGTTGGGCACGAACCCGTCGCGTGGGCGGGGGCCCGACGCCGCCACCCCGTCGCTCACCAGGGGAGTGCCTGAGTAAGGCGGCGAGGTGCTCGAGGCGAGGGCGGCGAGGATGGCCAGGTCAGGCACGGTGCCGAAGCGGCTTTCCAGACGGTTCACGAGCGCCAGGAGATCGTCGGGGCCGCGGGCCAGGGCTCCCCGCCGCACGAGCTCGTAGGCGGCCACGAGGGCGGTGAGCGGATCCGGCCATTCACCGGCGCAGAGACGCTCCCAGCGGCTCTGATCGTCTTCCTGGAGGTCGGCCACCACCGGCCGGTCTTCGTGGAACCGCCGCTGGACCAGCTCGCCGAACCGCGTTGACGCGACGACGTCGGCGTCGGCGGCCGCGCCGGTCAGGTGGCCGGGGACGGGCGCGAATTGGCGAATCGTCGGAGGAGCGCCTCTCGCCAGGACGACGAGCGTCACCCGCCCGGGGAAGGCGTGGGTGGCCACGATCACTTCCGACTGGCCGTCGAGGAACAGGTGGAGGTCGTGCGCCCCGGCCTCGACGTCGATCCGCGCGTGCCGCACGCCATCGAGGCCCTCCACGAAGGTCAAGGGGAGAGGGTCGCCTCCCCGCACTGCCACTTCACCCATCAGCTCGCCCTCGCCCAGCACGTAGATGGCCGAGGCAGACGCGCTCAGGTCATCGAACGTGACGAGCTTGCCGACCGCGGTGCGGTAGGGCGCCCGGGCGGCGATGGCTGCCGTTCCCAGCAGCGATAGGACGAGAGCAGGGTTGGGATCGACCACGGGCGGGGCGGCCGCCGGGTCCGGCTGCGGGACCAGGTCGTCCGGCCGTAGCGACGGCAGAACTCCCGTGGCGCCCGGGTGGCTCACGGACCGGTAAGCAGGCGGGCAAAAGACCATGTCCGGAAGATCGAGGCTGTGCGTCTCGCCTTGGCCGACGTGCACGGTGGTCGACCCGATGAGCTCTCCGCGCTCCCTCAGGCCGATGTCATAGGTGCCGGGCTCGGCGGTGAGCGAGCCGGCCTCCAGGCGCACGTGGCCGCCCCGGCCGCCATGTCGGTGCACTTCGTAGGAGATCGAAGCGGCGCCGGCGCCGGGAAGAACGATCTCGGAGGAGACGGCCTCCTCCTCGGGAACCGTCGTTCCCCGTGTCGTACGCAGCGCAGCGAACACCAGATGGGGCTCGCTTCCCGCATAGAAGGCGATCCGGTCGCCGGCCGGGGGCGCGGTTCGCTCCAGCCTCTTCGAGCCGCGGCGCAGCACCGCCCTGTAG
>JAIVIH010000507.1 GCA_020200615.1 Actinomycetota bacterium
GGGTCTGCCTGCTCACGTTCTCGCGGCGGGCCGCCGGTGAGATGCTGCGACGGGCCGGTCACCTGGCCGATCCCGCACTGGCCGGACGCGTGGTCGGAGGCACGTTCCACGCCGTCGCCCAGCGGCTCCTGCACCGCCACGGTCAGCTCATCGGGCTCGACCCCGGCTTCAGCCTGCTGGACGCCGCCGATTCCGCGGAGTTGCTGGGGCTCATCCGCCACGAGCTGGGCTTGGCCACGGGCAAGGGGAGCCGGTTCCCCCGCAAGGAGACGCTGGCCGCCATCCTCAGCCACGTGAGCAACGCCCAGGTGCGGCTGTCCGAAGTGGTGGCTCGATCGTTTCCGTGGTGCAGCTCGGATCTGGACGGAATCCGAGCCGTCTTTACCGCCTACACGACCCGCAAGCGCTCCCACCGGCTCTGCGACTTCGACGACCTGCTGCTGCTCGTCCGCGCCCTCGGCGGGTCGGAGGTGGGCCGGCTCCTGCTCGAAGGTCTGTACGACCACGTCCTGGTGGACGAGTACCAGGACGTGAACCCCCTCCAAGCCGACCTCATCGAGCTTCTCCGGCCGAACGGAACGGGGGTGACGGCGGTGGGCGACGACGCTCAGGCCATCTACGGGTTTCGGGCCGCCACCACGGCGGCAATCCTCGATTTCCCGGCTCGCTACCCGGGGACGGTCGTCGTCAGGCTGGAGCACAACTACCGCTCGACCCTGCCGATCCTGGCCGTGGCCAACCAGGTGATGGCCGACGCTCCCGAAGGCGCGACCAAGACCCTGTGGTCAGAACGGCCCGGGCGACGGCGCCCTCTACTGCGCACCAACGCCGACGACGCCACGCAGGCCGAGCGGGTCTGCGATTCCGTGCTCGCCCACCGGGAGTCGGGGGTGACCCTCCGGGAGCAGGCTGTCCTCTTCCGGGCCGCCCACCATGCGACCTCGCTGGAGCTGGCTCTGGGCCGCCGGAACATCCCCTACGTGAAGTACGGCGGCCTGCGGTTCCTGGAGGCGGCCCACGTCAAAGACCTCCTCGCCCTGCTCCGTCTACTGGACAACCCGTGGGACGAGCTGTCGTGGTTCCGTGTGCTCCAACTGCTGGAGGGCGTGGGCGCGGCGACGGCCGGCAGAGTGATGGAGCAGCTCGGAGTGCGCGAGGAACACCCGGACGCCGTGGAAGACCCGGGTGCGCTCTCTCCCCTGGCGCGCTTCCTGGCTCCGGCGATGGCTGGAGCCGGTCGTCCGCCGGCGCTACTCGGCCCCGGCCGCCCGCGGTGCCGACCTGGAAAGGCTCACCGAACAGGCGGCCCACGCATCCAGCCGCAACCGCTTCGTAGCCGATCTGACGCTCGACCCGCCGGTCAACACCGGGGACCTCGCCGGCCCGCCTGCCCTCGACGACGACTGGCTGGTCCTGTCCACCGTCCATTCGGCCAAGGGCGGCGAGTGGGACGTAGTCCATGTGATCCACGCCGCCGACGGCATGTTCCCTTCCGATCTCGCCACCGGCGACGTCGAGGCTCTGGCCGAGGAGCGGCGGCTGTTCTACGTGGCCGTCACCCGCGCTCGTGACGTGCTCGAGGTGAACGTGCCCTTGCCTACCACCACCACGCGCGGCCCAGGCTCGACGACCGCCATGGCTACGGGCAACTCAGTCGGTTCCTGAGCACGCCCGTCCAGGCCCTCATGGACAAGGAGCACGCCGGTACCGAGGTGGCGGATCCCACCGACGAGACGCCGCCGGGAAGGGCGGCGGGCGTGGCCGCCGTCGACAAGCTCCTCGCCGACCTCTGGTCCTGATCGCCGGGGCGCGGAAGGGGAAAGACGCTAAATCCGTCCGCCCCTGTCGTACTGTGTCCCGAACGAGGGACCCGAAAGCGAGGTGCCGTGAGAGCAGACCTCTGGTCATCGGGCGCCGTAGCGCCCTACGACGAGGCGCCCTGACCACCGATGGCGCCGAACCCCCC
>JAIVIH010000302.1:0-4636 GCA_020200615.1 Actinomycetota bacterium
GCCTACGACGGCGATGGCGACCGAAACCGAGAAGACAACCGCAGCCAGATCACCGGCGTCCATCGTCGTGCTCCCGCATCCGTTCGCCGACCTTCCGCTCGAAACCGTGGTCCGAGGGCTCGTAGTAGACCCGTCCGGCCAACTCCGGGGGCCGGTACTCCTGGGGCACCCATCCCCTCGGGTCGTCATGAGGATAGTCGTAGCCCGCTCCATGACCGATCTTGCGGGCCCCGTAGTAGGACGCGTCCCGCAGGTGGACGGGGACCACACCTGCGGGCCGTTCCCGCACGTCGGCCTGGGCCTTGCGGAGGCCCTGATAGACCCGGTTCGACTTGGGTGCCGTGGCCAGGTGGACCACCGCTTGGGCCAGGTTGAGCTGAGCTTCGGGCAGTCCCACGAACTCGACCGCCCGCGCCGCGGCGTCGGCGATCACCAGGGCCATGGGGTCGGCCATGCCCACGTCCTCGGACGCGAGCACGACGAGCCGCCGGGCGATGAAGCGGGCGTCCTCCCCCGCCTCGAGCATCCGGGCCAGCCAGTACAGGGCGGCGTCGGCATCGGAGCCGCGCAGGCTCTTGATGAAGGCCGAGATCGTGTCGTAGTGCTCGTCCCGCTCGTACCGGAGGGCACGGGCGTTGAGCGCCGCCTCGGCGTCGGCCAGCTCGATCACCGGCCCCGCCCTTCCGGAAGCGAGAGCGGCCGCCACTTCCAGGGCGTTCAGGGCCACGCGGGCGTCACCGTCGGCCCGATCAACCAGGTGGTCCAGGGCGACGTCGTCCGCCTCAGCCGAGAGGGCCTGAAGCCCCCGCCTCAGGACGTCGCCCACCGCCTCGGCCGCCAGCGGTTCGAGCCGGAAGAGCAGTGAGCGGGACAGCAGCGGGGAGTTCACCTCGAAGTAGGGGTTCTCCGTGGTGGCGCCGATCAGCACCAGCACGCCTTCCTCGACCCACGGCAGCAGGGCATCCTGCTGGGCCCGGTTGAACCGGTGGACCTCGTCCAGGAACAGGATCGTCCCCTGCCCCTGCTCGCCGAGCCTCCGCCGAGCCCGCTCCACCACCTCCCGGACGTCTTTCACGCCGGCGGTGACGGCCGAGAGCGTCTCGAAGGCCTTGGCCGTGGCTCCCGCCACCAGCCTGGCGATGGTGGTCTTGCCGGTTCCCGGCGGGCCCCACAGGATCACGGAGGTGAGCCGGTCGGCCTCGATCAGGCTCCTCAGGGGCTTGCCCGGACCGAGGAGATGCTCCTGGCCCACGACCTCGTCCAGCGAGTGGGGGCGGAGACGGGCGGCAAGAGGCGCCTGGCGAGCCAGCTGTTCCTGAAGGGCTGCCCCGAACAGGTCGTCCGAGGCGGCAGCCTTGGCCATCGCCAGCAAAGCTACCCCGGGGTGCTTCGGGAGGTAGGGCGATACCGGCGCCTGCTTCCCCGCTAGCGTTCGACGGTGCGGCGACGTCGATGGGCGGTCCTCGGCCTCGGCTTCCTGCTGACGCCCGCGTGCCGCAGCGACTCTCCCGACGTAACGGCGCCGGCGACGAGTACGAGCCCGACGACCCTTACATCGGCAGTTCCGACCAATTCCGGGCCGGCCAGCACCGCCCCGGCGGCCTCCGGGACGGTCACGTTCCGGGCCCGCGACGTCCAGCTGGCCAACTCCGAGGAGTCGGACAACGGCTTCCGGGTCCTGATCGGTTCGCCTGACGAAGAGGTTGCGGTCGTCCTCGGTGGGATTCCGTCGCCCAACCGGGTGGTCTTCGTCTGCCCGGCAACCGAGCTCGAGCGGCGGGTGCCCGCCCCCGGCTGCCTCACTCCCGAGCCGGGCGAGGTCGTCCGGGTGAGTCACGCTCCCGACCGCCGGGGCGTGGAGGTGGTGCAGGTGGGCGCCACCGGCGCCGGGGCCGCGGGGAACTCCACGCTGCTGAGCGAGGTCGCCGTCACCTACACCCCGGCATCCCGCGAGGTGCAGTTGCGGTTACCTCCCGTGCCCCCGGGGGAGGCCACCCCGTCCTTCGTCCTGACCCCGGCCGGGGCCGGGGACTACCGGGCCAGCGCCAACTGGCCCGGCGGCGGCTCGACCACCGTCGCCCTCACCATGACGGTGGGGACCAAGGTCGTCTCCCAGATCGAGGGCTCCTCCGTCTCGCAGCTCGACGGGAATGTCTCGCCGCCTGAGGAAGGGGTTCTCCGCCTCCGCAACCCCGGGTCCACAACCCTGACCGGCCTCACGATCTCCGCCCTCTTTCCCTGATCGTCACCCGGGCCGGGGAAGCACCCGCAGGCCGAGCTCGGCCAGCTGGGCCGGCTCCAGTGGCCCGGGCGCGCCGGTGAGGGGATCGCTTCCCGACTGCGTCTTGGGAAAGGCGATGACCTCGCGGATGTTCTCCTCACCGGCGAGGAGGGCCACCAGGCGGTCGACACCGAAGGCGAACCCCCCATGGGGAGGCGCGCCGTGGCGGAACGCGTCCAGCAGGAACCCGAAGCGCGCCTGTGCCCGTTCGGCGTCGATACCGAGCAGGGAGAAGATCCGCTGCTGCACGTCGTGGCGGTGGATACGAATGGAGCCCGATCCCAGCTCCCACCCGTTGAGGACCAGGTCGTAGGCCAGAGAACGAACCGAGGGGGGATCGGTTTCGAGCCGGTCGAGGTCGTCGGGGTGGGGCATGGTGAAGGGGTGGTGGGCGGGGATGGGCCGGCCGTCGGCCCCGATCCCGTCGAAGAGGGGGAACTCCGTCACCCACAGGAACCGCAGCCCGCCCTCGGTGACCGGGGGCCGGCCCAGGTCCAGCCGGAGCATCCCGAGGACGGTGTCGGCCACCCGCCGGTCTCCGGCGACGATGAGAACCAGGTCGCCGGTATCGGCCTCCAGCGCCTTCACCAGGCCGCCTCGTTCGTCGTCGGCCAGGAACTTGGCCACCGGGGAGTCGACGTCGGGCCCCGGCCCCCCGGGGACGACCCGCATCCACACGAGACCGGCCGCCCCCGCCGCTTTGGCCCGGTCCGTCAGCCGGTCGAGGAAGGCGCGGGTGGCATCCCCCTGCCCGGGCACTCGGATGCCCTTGACCGTCGATGGCGGCTGAAAGGCTCGGAACTCGGTCCCGCTGAACACGGGTGTGAGGTCGACCAGCTCCATGCCGAACCGGAGATCGGGCTTGTCAGTGCCGAACCGGTCCTGGGCCTCCCGCCAGCTCATCCGGGGAATGACCTCGGGCCGCTCCCCTCCGGCCGCTTCCGTGGCCGACAGCACCGCCTCGGAGATGAAGGCCATCACGTCGTCGGCATCGACGAACGAGGCCTCGGCGTCGAGCTGGGTGAACTCGAACTGGCGGTCGGCCCTCAGGTCTTCGTCCCGCAAACAGCGGGCCATCTGGTAGTAGCGGTCGACCCCGCCCACCATGAGGAGCTGCTTGAACAGCTGCGGGCTCTGCGGCAGGGCGTAGAAGCTCCCCGGCTGGAGGCGGGATGGGACCACGAAGTCCCGTGCGCCCTCGGGGGTCGAGGCCACCAGGAGAGGCGTCTCGACCTCCACGAAGTCCTGGGCGTCCATCGAGGTGCGGATGGCACGGGTCACGAGCGCCCGCAGGCGGAGGTTCCGCTGCATCTGAGGCCGGCGAAGGTCAAGGTAGCGGTGCCGGAGACGGACCATCTCGTCGGCCTCCAGGCGGCCGTACACGGCAAACGGGGGCGGCTCGGCGTCGGCCAGGACCTCCACCCTGCAGTCGCCCAGCTCGACCTCGCCCGTGGCCAGGCCGGGGTTGAGCGTCCCCTCGGGGCGGAGCCGCACGGTGCCGGTGACGGCCAGGACGTACTCGGACCGGAGATCGTGGCCGCCGTCCACCACGCACTGCACCACACCGGTGTGGTCGCGCAGGTCGACGAAGGCCAGGTGCTCACCGTGCTCGCGGCGGCGGTCGACCCAGCCGCACAAGGTGACCGTTCGACCCGAATCCTGGGCGCGCAGCACCCCGCAGTAGTCGGTCCTCAGGCTCATACCAGCCGCTTCCGCACCTGGTCGACGAGATCTCCCCGCACAACGTCCTCCTGGTCCCCGCTCGTGAGATCCCGGACCGCGACCACCCCGGCAGCCAGCTCCCGCTCCCCCACGATGACGGCTAGACGGGCGGCGGCCCGATCGGCCGCCTTGAGCTGGGCTTTCATGGAGCGCTGGTCGAAAGAACGGTCACACGACACCTGGCCAGCGCGAAGTTCCCGCGTCAATTCCGTGGCCGCCCGGCCGCCGGTGTGGTCGACCACCCAGACGTCGACCGCCGATGCCGGCGCGGGAAAGGCTCCCTCGGCGTCCGCCGCCAGCAGCAGGCGCTCGATCCCGAGCCCGAACCCGATCCCCGGGGTGGCAGGACCTCCGAGAGCCTCCACCAGGCCGTCGTACCGGCCACCTCCACCCACCGCGTTCTGGGCCGACCCCAGCGACGACGACTGCATCTCGAACGTCGTCCGCGTGTAGTAGTCCAGCCCCCGGACCAGGCGGGGTTCGATCCGGAAGATCATGTCCGCGGCCGTGAGCCCGGCCTGAACCCGGGCGAAGTGCTCGGCGCAGCTCGGGCAGAGGTGGTCGATGGTCAGGGGGGCGCCGGCGGTGGCGCGCCGGCACTCGTCCCGCTTGCAGTCCAGGACCCGCAGGGGG
>JAIVIH010000302.1:4740-9586 GCA_020200615.1 Actinomycetota bacterium
CCCGGAGAGACCGGTGCGACGGGCGAAGGCGGCGACCAGTCGCTGCCAGCGAGCCGACTCCGGAGGCAGCACGTCGTGGGTACCGGGCGGGGCCCGGAACTCGCTCATGATTCGGCTGCCTGCCCGAACGCCATGCCGGAGGCTACCGCCCGCCCGCTGAGCCCTGGCCTCCATATCCGGCCACTACGCTCAGACACCCGTGACCGACTATCTGTCGCCGTCGGACAGCGCCTACGGCGAGGACGGCGCCGCGTCCGGCGGTTACGACGCCTCGCAGGCGGAACCGGTGGACACGCGGATCCTCGTCGCCGCCGGCGTCACCAAGGTGTACCGCACCGCGGCCCAGGAGGTGCCGGCACTCCGTGGCATCGACCTCTCCATCGAAACCGGCGAGTTCCTCGCCGTCATGGGCCCGTCGGGGTGCGGCAAGACCACCCTCCTGAACTGCCTGTCGGGACTGGACGACATCGACGACGGCGGCGTCTGGGTCGAGAGGGAGAACATCCACGCCATGCCCGACGGCCGCCGGACGGCGCACCGGGCCCGGTCGATGGGCTTCATCTTCCAGAGCTACAACCTCATCCCCGTCCTCTCGGCGGTGGAGAACGTGGAGCTGCCCCTGCTGTTGATCGGCGTCCGCCCGGGGCCGGCCCGGTCCCGAGCCCGGGACATGCTGGCCCGCGTCGGTCTGGGGGAGCGACACGACCACCGACCCAACGAGCTGTCGGGAGGCGAGCAGCAGCGGGTTGCGGTGGCCCGCGCCCTCGTCTCCCAGCCCGCCATCGTGTGGGCCGACGAGCCGACCGGCAACCTCGACAGCCAGATGGCGGGGGCGGTCCTCGACCTTCTGCGCGAGGTCCACGAAGCGGGGCAGACGATCGTCGTCGTCACCCACGACGCCGGCATCGCCCGCTCCGCATGGCGCCTGGTGAGAATGCAGGACGGCCTGATCGTGGCCGACGGTTCCCCGGCCGAACTCCTAGGCGCCGGCCCCGCATGGTGACCCGGGAGGTCACCAGAATGGGCATGGTGACCCGGGAGGTCACCAGAATGGGCATGGTGACCCGGGAGGTCACCACGATGAAGCTGTGATTACAGCATGGTGAGTTGGGTCCTCGGGGCCCTCGCGATTCCCCTCTGCATCCTCATTGTCCACGACCTGATCCGGCGGCCCACGATCCGCCGGCTGGCCCTGCGCAACGTCAGCCGCCGGAAGGGTGAGGCCGCGCTCGTCGTCGCCGGGTCACTCCTGGGTACGGCCATCATCACCGCCTCCTTCATCGTGGGCGACACCCTGCGGGCATCGGTGAGGGACGGGGCCCGCACCGAGCTCGGCCCCATCGACGAGGTCGTGCGCGTCACCGGCCTGGACGTCCTGCCTTCGGCCATTGCCAAGGTCGAGCAGGGAGTCCCCGGGACGGACGGGATGCTCGTCGCCGTCCGCGCTCCCGCCGCCCTCAGGCGCCCGGGGCAGGATCCGCGGGCCGAGCCCCATGTGACCCTCCTCGAGCTCGACTTCGACGCCGGACGCCAGTTCGGTCGAGATCCCTCCTCCACGGGCTTGGCCCAGGCCGGGCCCACGCCCATGGGGTTCGAGATCGTCATCAACGAGCCCCTGGCCCGAACGCTCGAAGTCCGTGTCGGCGACCCGGTCGAGCTGTTCGCCTACGGGGACCAGCGGGCCATGGAGGTCCGCCAGATCGTCCCCAAGCTCGGCCTCGCGGGGCTGGAGAGCCCAACCGCCTTCGTCGCCTCCGGCACGATCGCAGCCATGGCTGAGACGGTGCGGGCAGCCGCCTCATCGCCGCCGACCGGTCTGGTGATGCTGTCCAACGAGGGCGGCGTCTTCGAGGGCGCCAAGCGGACCCCGCAGGTCCATGCCCGCCTGGCCGAGCTGATCGGCCTGCCCGGAACCGAGATCGAGGACCGCAAGCAGGATCTTCTCGACCGGGCCGACGCCGACGCCCGCCAGTTCATCCAGCTCTTCGGCGGGATCGGGGCGTTCAGCGTGATCGCCGGGATCCTTCTCCTGGTCAACATCTTCGTGATGCTGGCCGACGAGCGGAAGGCGGAGCTGGGGATGTTGCGGGCCGTCGGGCTGAAGCGCAACCAACTGGTCCGTGCCTTCGGCGCCGAGGGAGGCGTCTACTCGCTGCTGGCGGCCATCGCCGGGGCCGCGCTGGGCGTGGTCATCGGCCGGGTGGTGGTCATCGTGGCCGAGAAGGTGTTCAACGCCGGTGAGGAGGAGCGGTTCCAGGTCGCCCTCCGCTTCACGGCCCGGCCTTCCAGCCTGATCGGGGGGTTCGTCATCGGCGGGGTGATCGCCCTGCTCACGGTCTGGATCACCAGCCTGCGCATGGGGCGGCTCAACGTGATCCGCGCCATCCGGGACCTGCCCGAGCCGCCTACGGCCCGGACCCGGTCACGGGCGCTCGGGTTGGGCGTCCTCGGCGTGATCGCGGGGGGTGTGCTGTTCGGCGCCGGAGTGGCCGGCGATCTGTGGTTCGGAGCCCTGGTTGGAGCGCCCGTGGCGGCTCTCGCCTCGGTGCCCTTGCTGACAGGGATGCTGTCCCGCCGGGCCGCCGTGTCGTGGGCGTGCGTTGTCACCCTGGCGTGGGGCGTGTTGTGCTCCACCCTCTTTCCCGACGTCTTCGAGGGGAGCGGGATCCCCACCTTCGTGGTGCAGGGCATGGTCCTGGTGGCGGCCGCGGTGTGCCTGGGGGCGACGAACGCCGACCTGATCGGCCGCCTTCTCACCACCCTCGCCGGCCCGAGCAGGGGCCTCGCTCCGCGGCTGGCCTTCGCCTATCCGATGGCCCGGCGCTTCCGGACCTCCATGCTCCTGGGCATGTACGCCCTGGTGGTGTTCGTCCTCACCTTCCTCGCCGTCTTCTCCAACCTCTTCAACGCTCAGGCCCCCCAGTTCACTGAGGAGTCGAGCGCGGGCTACGACCTGATCGCCGACTCGAATGCCGCCAACCCGGCCACCATCAACACCCTCATCGCCCTGCCCGAGGTGGCGACGGTGGCCCCGATCGTCCGGGGGTCGCCCAGGTTCTCCACGCCATTGCACCCGGAGCTTGTCAGCTGGCCCATCTCCGGCTTCGACAGGAGCTTCCTCGAGCGGGGCCATCCCGCGCTCGCCGCCCACCAGAACCGGTTCAGGGACGACAAGGACACGTGGACGGCGGTGCTGAACGCCAAGGACCTGGTCATCGTCTCGGACTTCTTCCTCCAGGAAGGAGGAGGCCCGCCGGAGGTGGCCGTCAACCTCGGCGACCGCATTACCGCCTTCAACCCCCTCACCAACGACCGGCGGGAGTTCACCGTGGCCGGAATCCTCACTTCGGACTGGCTCGACCAGGGCGCGGTGGTGAGTGCGGCTGTGGCTCGGGAGTTCCTGGGCGCGGAGGCAGTCTCGAACCGTCACTTCGTCAACTTGGAGGAGGGACAGGACCCCGAAGTGGCCGCTCGGAAGGTGAGCGGGGAGCTGATCGAGTACGGGGTCAAGGCCGACTCCATCGGGGCGATCGTCCGCCTGCAGCTTCAGCAGCAGGAGGGCTTCATCCGCCTGATGCAGGGCTACCTCGCCCTGGGCCTGCTCGTGGGCATCGCCGGCCTGGGCGTGGTGATGGTGCGAGCCGTCCGCGAGCGCCGCCGACAGATCGGGATGCTGCGGGCCATGGGCTTCTCCCAGCGCGTGGTGCGGACGGCCTTCCTCCTCGAAGCCGGCTTCGTGGCCGTCCAGGGGATCGTCGTCGGGGTGGTCCTCGCCCTGATCGTCAGCTACCAGCTGCTCTCCAACTCCGAGGCCTTCGGCGAGTCCCAGCTCGACTTCGACGTACCGTGGCTGTTCCTGGGCCTGATCCTGGGCGCCTCTCTGGCCGCATCCCTGATCGCCACCGCCGCCCCCGCCAATCAGGCGTCACGGATCCGCCCGGCGGTCGCCCTCCGCATCGCCGAGTGACAGCCGATCCCTCCGATCGCTCAAGAAGACGGACGTAGGGGCCGACACCCCCACGAAGTGGGTCCGGGGCCGCCGGACGCAGAAGGAGGTCGGGCGTGGGACTGTTCGGACGCCGCCGAGAAGGTGCCGGCCCAGCCGCGGCCGAGCCCGACGGGTCATGGCCGTCGTTCTACGCCCTCGTGATCCGCGAACTGGCAGGGCGGGGGCTGCTCTTCGAGCCCGAGGACGACTGCATCCGCATCACCAGCCCCCGGACCATGACTGTTGGCCTGACCAACCTGTGGCAGCAGTGCCGGTCGTCACCCGTTGGCGAGTGGGAGGCGACGGTGCGGCGCTTCCTCGACCGGCTGTTGGACAGCGACGACGACCCCGACGACGAGCGCTTCGACGACGTGCGGGACCACATCAAGGTCCGGCTGTACCCGTCGGACTATGCCGCCGGGCTTGAGGTCGCGGTGCTGGCCCGTCCTTTCGCCGAAGGGGTGCAGGCGGTTCTCACCATCGATCGGCCCACGGTGGTGGCGACCTTCCCCCCCGAAAACCTCGAGAGATGGGGCGTCGGCGAGGAGGAGCTGTTCCGGCTCGGGTACCACAACGTGCGGGTCGAGCCCCGACCCGAGATGGAGCGGCTCAGCCTCGAAGACGGAGTGGACGTCACCGTCCTCGAAGGCGCCAGCTTCTTCACCACCACCAAGGTCCTGTGGCTCGAGGAGCTGCTGGGGCCCTTGCCCGAACACGGCGTGCTCGTGGCCATGCCCGTCAGGAACGTCCTGCTCGTCCACTCCATCGAGGGCTTCGGGGCCGTGCTCGCCGTCCGGCACCTGCTCGAACTGAGCCGCCGGATTCACGACGAGGGCCCAGGCTCGCTCAGCCCTCACC
>JAIVIH010000257.1 GCA_020200615.1 Actinomycetota bacterium
GTCCCCAGCCGGTCGAGGTCCATGGTCATGAAATCGCCCACCACGCTCTCGACCCGGCTGCCCCGGGCCCGGTGGGCGGCGTCGAACCCGGCCTTGCCCGGAAGGGCGTCGGGATGCCACAGATCGGCGACGGTGAGCAGACCCGTGACTTCGTGTACGTCGACGACGTGGTCGACGCCTTCTCCCGGGCCGGCGACAGGGGCGACGGGCTGATGATCAACATCGGCACGGGCACCGAGACTTCGGTCAACCGGCTGTACTCGACCATGGCCACCCTGGCCGGAGTCGAGTCGCCCCCCATCTACGCTCCGGCCCGGCTGGGCGAGCTCGGCCGGTCAGCCCTCGATCCGGGCCGGGCCGCAGTGCAGCTCGGCTGGAAGCCGTGGACATCCCTGGAGGAAGGGACCAGCGAGGTCCTGCGCTGGTTCGGGAGCATGGGCGCCACTTCGGGCCCAGGAGGCGACGAGTAGGCCTCGCAGCGTACGATCCTGCCCGCAGGCAGTGAGGTTTTCTGGTTGGGGGACCGAGAGGGGAAACGGCGTGCAGGCGACGCGCAAGCGGCGGAAGCTCAGCAAGATGGCCGAGTCCGTGCCCTTCTGGTGGCACTCCATCGACCTGGGCGACGGCGTCCTCAGCAACGGCCAGAAGACGGCCGCCGAGTTGGGCACGATCTGGGACGCGCTCCAGCTGCCCGACCTCGCGGGCAAGAGCGTCCTCGACGTCGGTGCGTGGGACGGCTACTTCTCCTTCCGGGCCGAGGACGAGGGGGCAGCCCGGGTCGTGGCCCTGGACCACTACGTGTGGTCGGTGGACCTGGCCGGCCAGGAGCGCTACTGGCAGGAGTGCCGGGCCCAGGGCACCGTCCCCGCCCCGTCCCATACGGTGGCCGACCTCTGGCATCCGGACGCCCTTCCGGGAAAGGCGGGGTTCGACGCCGCCCACCGGGCCCGGGCCAGCAGGGTGGAGAGCGTGGTGGGCGACTTCATGACCATGGACCTCAACCGCCTGGGGACGTTCGACGTGGTCCTCCTCCTCGACGTCCTGGGCCACGTGCGCCACCCGATCCTGGCCCTGGAGCGGCTCCGGGAAATCACCGGGGACCTGCTCGTGGTCGAGACGGAGTCGGTGGCCATACCCGGGTTCGAGCACCACGGGTTCGCCGAGTTCTTCGAGAGCCACGAGCTGAACGGCGACGTCGGCCGGTGGTGGGC
>JAIVIH010000052.1 GCA_020200615.1 Actinomycetota bacterium
GAGCCGGGCCGAACACTTCTCGACCATGCCTCTCGATGCCGTGCTCCACCCGAAGCGTCGCTCCCCCGCGCCCGAGGAAGAAGCCGAGGAAGAAGCCAGTGAAGAACCAGCAGCCACCTGACGCGGACGAGGCCGCGGAGCCCGACCTGCGTATCCATTCGGTCGAAGAAGACCGTTGGACATGGTGCTACGTCGAGCCCGCCACCGGTATCGAGCTCTTCAGCAACGAGACGTACGCGACCCGCGAGGGCGCAGTCGAATACGCCCGCCGGGCCTACCCCGACGTGCCCTTCGCCGACGACGACGAGGAGGAGGAGGAGGACGAAGAGGAGGAGTGACTGAGTCGTCTGCGGCTTCGCCGCCTCGGGCGGGGCCCCAACCCCGCCCTCCTCCCGAGCGTGGGGCCCCAACCCCACGGCGGGCCGTGAGTCAGGCTTCTTCGAAGCCTCCGCTCGACGTGCGGCGGAGGACCGATCCCACGGGACCTTCGGTGGGATGGGCGCCCGATTTGGACAGGCTGCGACAGATCCCGCGCGTGACCAGGAACACCACGACGGGGAGGGCGATCACCATGACCCGGAAGATGTTGGTGATGGTCTCGGGGGCGATCTCGAAGAGCGAGGCGAGCACGTCGTTGCCTCCGGCCACGAACAGGATCCCGTAGAAGGCGAGGGCGGCGGCGCCCACGGCGGTGCGGAAGGGGACGTCGCGGGGCTGGTCGAGCAGGTTGTGGAAGTCGTAGTCCTTGGTGAAGCGGCGCTCGAGGAAGGGCCACACGTAGAGCAGGCCGAACGTCGCCCCCGGTAGCACTCCGCCGGCGAAGAAGGGGTTGGCGACGGTATGGCCGAAGGCGCGGATCTCCCATCCCGGGATCAGCCGCAGGGCGCCGTCCAGCCAGCCCACGTACCAGTCGGGCTGGGAGCCGGACGTGGCCACCGCCGCCTGGGCCGGGTCGTAGGGCCCGTACAGCCAGATGGGGTTGATCTGGGCCAGCCCGGCAAGCCCGGCCAGTACAGCCGACACCAGGAAGAACAGGGCGATGGACTTGAGGGCGTAGCTGGGCCACAGCCGGGAGCCGGTGATGGTGTCCTCGGTGCGATGGGGCCCGCGGAACTGAGTGTGCTTCTGTCGCCACAGCAGGGCCAGGTGGGCGCCGAGCAGGCCCATGATCAGGGCGGGCAGGATCAGGACGTGGAGGACGAAAAAGCGGGTGATGAAGGCCGTGGCCGGGAACTCGCCACCGAAGAACAGGAAGCTCAGCCACGTGCCGATCACGGGAACGGACAGGGAGATCGAGTACGCCACCCGCACGCCCGTGCCCGACAAAAGGTCGTCGAGCAGCGAGTAGCCGAAGAACCCGTTGGCGATGGAGAGCACGAGCAGGGTCACGCCGATGATCCAGTTGATCTCTCGGGGCCGGCGGAAGGCGCCGGTGAAGAAGACCCGGCACAGGTGGAGGATGAGGGCGGCGATGAACACGAGGGCGGCCCAGTGGTGCATCTGGCGCATGACCAGCCCGGCCCGCACCTCGAAGCTCAGGTCGAGGGTGGAGGCGTAGGCCTCCGACATGTGCACGCCCCGGAGGGCCTCGTAGGGGCCGTCGTAGATGACCTCACGGGAGCTCGGCACGAAGAAGAAGGTCAGGTACACGCCGGTGATGATGAGGATCATCAGGCAGTACATGGCCACCTCCCCCAACATGAACGACCAGTGGTCGGGGAAGATCTTGTTGAGGGCGGTGCGGGTGAAGTTCGACGCCCCCAGACGGTCGTCGGCCCATCGCAGCGTGCTCTTGAGCATCAGCTACTCACGGTTCCAGTAGCCGGGACCGACCGGCTCGGGGAAGTCTCCGTCGGCCACGAGGAAGCCCTCGGGGTTGAGGCGGAGGGGCAGTTGGGGCAGGGAGCGGGTGGCGGGCCCGAACGTGGGACGGGCGCCGTCGAGCACGTCGAACGTCGACTGGTGGCACGGGCAGATGAGCTCGTGGGTGTCCTGCTGGTAGAGGCCCACCGGGCATCCCACGTGAGGGCAGATCTTGGAGTAGGCCACGTACCCGTCGGGCGACCACGACTCCCGCCCCTTGCGCGGCCGGATCTGGCCCGGCTCGACCCTGACGAGCACGGCCTGCGAGTCCCCCGCCTGCTCCCGCCCCTCGGGGAACACGGTGAGGATGCTGCCTACCTGGAGGGTGTCCAGGCGGACGGGGCGGCCTTCGGGGTCGATCAGCCGCAGTCCCCGGCGCCAGGCCGTGCGCTCCAGCGACGTGCCGGGGCTGGGCCCGAGGGAGCGGATGGGGAATAAGGCGGCCAGCCCCAGGGCGCCCGCCGCTCCCCCGAGCAGGCGCAGCAACAGCTTGCGACGGGACAGCCAGGCCTGGTCCTCGGATCCCGCTGTGGCCTCCTCCACCCGGTCCCTCTCGTCGGCCGTCGAGGGGAGGTCGCCTCGGTCCTCGGTGACCTCCCCCTCGGGCAGCAGCCGCTTGGCCCATAGGGCGAGGGCGATGCCGATGCCCCCCAGGGCCACGAGCAGCAGCGCGCCTTCGGCCTGCGCCTGCCCTCCGCCGATGTACACCGCGGCCAGGCCCAGGGCGGCCACCGTGCTGATGACCAGGGCCACGGCCACCGGCCGCTCTTCCCCGGCAGCCGGCGCTTCGTGTCGCTCCGGGTCGTCGGCCCGCGCCCCCGCGTCCGTGTCCGAGTCGGATCCGGGCTCAGGATCGCTCGCCGGCTCCCCGCTCTCGACCTCTACGCCGGGGCCGGCCTCTTCCTCTTGCGGCGGAGTGCCGTCGGCTTCCATCAGTCCTTGGTCCCGATCCAGCGGATGGCGAGGACCATCAGGCCGAGCCCTACGACCCAGGCCACGAAGCCCTCAGGGAGGGGGCCGAGGTGTCCCAGACCCAGGCCTCCGGGGTCGCCCGGATGCCGGAGGTAGTCGACGTAGCGGACGACGGACGCCAGCTGGTGGTCGTCGAGGGTGTCGGGGCCGAAGCGGGGCATGGCCCCGGGGCCGATGCGCACCGCCTGGGCGACCTGAGTGGGCGTGGCCTTGTCCAGGCGGGGAGCGTAGACGGAGTGGCCCAGGGCGCCGCCTGCCCCCGCCGAGCTGTGGCACGAGGCGCAGTTGTTGGCGTAGAGCAGGTTGCCGAGGCTCAGGTCCCCCTTCTCGAGGTCGACTTCCGGAGTGGCCAGCCCCGAGCCCCCGCTCGCTCCCCCGCTCTGAGGGCCGCTCGGGCCCAGGGAGGTGACGTACGCCACCAGCTGGCGGATCTGGCGGGGGGTGTAGGGCGGTTCCTTGCGCTGGGCCTGGACGTCGGGGCGGTCGAGGGGCATGCGCCCGGTGGAGAGATAGAAGTCGACCGAGGCCTCCCCCACCCCGATCAGGGACGGCCCCTGTTCGTCGCCCCGCCCGTCGAGCCCATGGCAGCTGGAGCACGCCACCTGGAACAGCTCCTCACCGGCGCGCACCTCGCTCGGCGGAAGGGGAGGCGGCTCGGGCTGTCCGGCGCCGCCCGCGGAACCGGCGGCGGCTACCGCCGTTGCCAGGAGGACGAGCCCCGCTCCTCCCGCCCGCAGGCGCGTCGCCCTCATCGGAGCAGGAAGAGGGTGGCGTAGAGACCGACCCATACCACGTCGACGAAGTGCCAGTAGAAGGAGACGACCTCCACCGCGGGCGCGTCGTCGGCCCCGAACTTCGACCTGCCACTCCGCTCAGAGGGCCGCTCGGGCCCGGGAGTCGCAGCTCTCCCCAGGAGGACGGCCATGGCGGCCACTCCCCCGGCCACGTGGAGACCGTGGAACCCGGTCATCACGAAGAAGGCCGACCCGAAGGAATGGGAGTCGATGGCGAACTCGGCCGCGCTCCACTCCCGGCCCTGGTTGACCAGGAAGACGATGGCCAGGGCCATCGTCACCAGCAACCACCGGCAGAACCGGCGCCGGTCGCCGGCGGTGATGGCCCGCACCGCGAGCTGGATCGTGCCGCTGGAGGCCAGGAGGATCAGGGTGAACACGCCGGCGACGGTGGCTTCCAACTCGACGCCTTCCGGCGGCCACGGGCCTCGAGCGGTGGCCCGCAGGGTGAAGTAGGCGGCGAACAGCCCGCTGAAGAACATCAACTCGGACGCAAGCCAGACGATGGTGCCGACCGCCAGCAACGGCGGTCGCCGCGCTACCTCCACAGGCCGGTTCTAGCGCACGCCCCGGTTCCAGCGCCCCCCGAGCTCAACCGACGAGCTTCGGGCGCCAAGAGCTCAGGAGACCGTGATCCTGCCGAACATGCCCTCGGACTCATGGAACCGGCAGCGGAAGGTGAGGAAGCCGTCCCGAGGACGCTCGCGCACGGTGAACTTCACCTCTCTGCTCGAATTGGCGGGCACGTCGACGCTGAGAGCGGTGCCGCCCTGTATGTCGGTGAACACCGAGCTGATGTTGAAGTTGTGCTCCCGATCGTCGTCCTGGTTCTCGAGAGTGAACGACACCTCCTGGTTGAAGGTGATCTCGCACTCGTCCGGCTCGAAACGCAACATGTCGGTGGCGACAAGATCGCGACTACACGGAGCAGCGTTGTCGTCATCGTCTCCGCATGCACTCAAGCCCAGCACGGCCGTCACACCGATCAACGTCGTGGCCATCCACCGCTTCCCCCGCATAGCTACCTCCGTGGCCGGTGGGGTGAATCCCCCAAGGTCGCCGCAGCCGACGCTGGACGAGCGTCATCGTACGCGAAAGTTGCGCTCCCCTGTCGGGGCTTCTTCGGCGACCTGTACGTGGATCACGACCGCGTGCGGCGGGCCTTTGCGG
>JAIVIH010000053.1 GCA_020200615.1 Actinomycetota bacterium
TCGCCTGCGATCGACCGTGGCCGGCAGGAGGGCTTCATCGGGGACGGGCATGGGCACACGCGGCGTGCTCCGGCCGTGGGTGTGGGCGCTCACCGGAGGGCCTCCGATTTCAACCAGTCAGCGGCCACGGCCGTCACGTCGGCGCCCCCCGTCACCAGCGCGTTCAGGTTCCGCAGGTCGTCCGTCGCCAGGCGGCGCGACACGGCATCGATTAGCTCCGCCAGGCGCGGTCCGCTCCGGTCAAGGGCGTCGGTGCGTACGAGGGGGGTGACGTTCTCCGCCGGCTGCAGGCCTCGGTCGTCGGTCAACTCGACCAGGCCCTCGCTTCCCACGGCCGGATCGGTCGTGAAGAGGAGGGCCATGTCGACCACCCCGTCCCGCAACGCCTGCCGCGTGAGCGGCCCACCGGCGTCGAGGGAGACCACTTCCCGGAAGCGAATTCCGTACACCTGCTCGAGCCCCACCAGGCACAGAGGGCGGGCGGAGCACTCGGGCGGGCCGGCGAACGTGAGCTGGGACCCGACCGCGTCCACGTCGCTCAGTTTGCTCAGGGCGTGACGCTCTGCGACCCGACGGGTGACGACGAACGTGTTGGCGTCCTGGGCGGGAGCCGGCGCCAGGGCGGTGACCCCTCTCTGCTCAAGGGCCCGCACCAGGGCGACATGGGTGTCCCCCACGTCGGCGCCGGGGCGGACGGACCCGAGGCTCAGGAACTGCACGGCGGTGCCGGCGTACTCGGGCACCATGTCGATCAGGCCCCGGACCAGAGCGGGGGCCACGAACTCACGGGGCCCGAGGTTGAACGCCCGCCGCACGTCGTACCCGCCGGCCTCCAGGGCCTGGCTGTACAGCTCAGCCAGCATCTCGCTCTCGGCGAAGTCGAACGATCCGACGGTGACGGTGTCGTCGGTGACGGGTCTGGCCGACCTCGGCTCCGACGGCTCAGAGGTGCAGGCGGCGAGTAGGACCATGAAGGACGCGGCGATGCCGGTAGCCATCCGTCTATGGCTGCTCATGCGCCCCTCCCTCCGAGCGCCGCAGCACCCGCCCGAAGTCTCTCACGGTGACAGCGATTCGGAGGGTGGCCGCGCCGCAGTAAATAGGATCGTGCCGACACTGCTGCCCGGCGAGGAGTTGCTTGTGGAGAGCGGGCCCACCCCTACGACCAGACAGTGGGAGCACCGGCGAAGCGACGCCCTCGCCGCTGCCGCCGGCCTCATCGTGCTCGTCCTCGGCATGATCGCCGTGCGCGACAGCTCCGTGTCCGGCCTGGAGAAGGACGCCTTCCACGCTGTCAACGACCTGCCCGGCGCGCTGTACCCGGTCCTCTGGCCCTTCCAGCAGCTTGGCGCTCTCCTCGTAGGCCCGGTCGTGGCCATCGGCGCCGCCGCCCTCCGGCGGTTCCGCCTGGCGATCATGCTGCTCCTGGCCACCGTGGCCAAGCTCGCCCTCGAACGGGCGGTCAAGGCCACCGTCAGCCGATCGCGCCCCGGCACATCCATCGGGCCCGACGTCCACCTGCGCGGGGATGTCAGTCGAGGCGGCGAGAGCTTCGTCTCCGGGCATGCCGTGCTCGTGACCGCCCTCGCCGGGGTGATCTCCCCGTACCTCCCCGGCCGGTGGAAGGCTGTCCCATGGACGATCGTCGCCCTGGTCATGGTGACCCGCGTTTACGTGGGGGCCCACAACCCCCTGGACGTCATCTGCGGTGCCGGGCTCGGGCTGGCCATCGCCGCATGCCTCAACCTGATCTTCGGCGTTCCTCGCCATTCCGAGACCGACACCGGAGGATGACGGCACGTCGGAGGGTCTCCTCGGGGTCGCCCTACGAGGGCACGATGGGCTTCAGCCGGGCCGTGCGGGTCGGCACCCGGGTCCTTGTCTCCGGCACGGCCCCGATCTGGCCGGACGGGTCATGTGACCCGGATCCCCACGTCCAGGCCCGCCGCTGCCTGGACATCATCGGCGCCGCCCTGGCAGAAGCGGGTGCCGCGGTCACCGACGTCGTGCGCACCCGCATGTACCTCACCGACGCCCGTGACGCGGCCGCCGTCGGCGACGCCCACCGAGAGGTCTTCGCCGAGGTGCGGCCGGCATCGACCATCGTCGTCGTGTCGGCCCTGGTCGATCCGCGGTGGAAGGTGGAGATCGAAGCCGAAGCGGAGACGGGGGCGGAGTCCCGGTGAGCAGTGCCAAGCGGCAGCGGAAGCGCGCCAACCGCCAGGCCCGGGCCAACGCGGATCAGCCGGTTCCGACCATCGACGACGCCGACCTGGCTCACCTGCTCGAGGACATCACCGTGCGAACCGACTGCGAGCACGCGTCGACGAGGACCATGGCCGACGGTCCCGTCCTCACCCGTTGCGCAGTGGGTGCAGCCGTGGCCGGCGGATGTCCCCGCGACTGCGCGAGTTTCGAGAAGCGTCGTGTGGGGGGCGTCGGGATCGGGTTCACCTCAGGAGGCTGAGAGCCCCGACTCGAGCCGCCGATCCGGCACCAGCCAGATGAGGGAGACCAGGACGTACAGCGCGAGGGCGACGTACCGGTTGAGGAACGCGAGGGGAATGGCTACGGCGTAGATGACCGGTGAGATCCTCCCCTTGGCATCGCGTCCGAGGGCCGCCGCCAGCGGCGAGTCCGGGCCCTGCTCGGCCACGATCGTCCGCTGCAGCACGAAGTAGGCGAGGGCGGCCAGCAGGAGCACCCCGCCATAGGCGGCCGTCGGCAGCTCAGCGAAGTGGTTCTCCCCCATCCACCCCGTGAAGAACGGGAACAGGGACAGCCAGAAGAGCAGGTGGAGGTTGGCCCACAGCACCCGCCCGTTGATCCGATCCGTGGCCTGCAGCATGTGGTGGTGGTTGTTCCAGTAGATGCCGACGTTGACGAAGCTGAGGACGTAGGTCAGGAAGATCGGTACGAGGGGCCGCACCGCCGCCGCGTCGGAGCCGTGCGGGATACGGAGCTCCAGCACCATGATCGTGATCAGGATGGCGATCACCCCGTCGCTGAACGCCTCCAGGCGATGCTTCGACACGCTGGCGACACTAGAGGGGGCCTTTGGTCTGTGCGTCGCCGCACTTCCAGGGACGTCGAGAGCAGAATGAGGGGCGGGATTTTCGTCCCCCACCGCCGCGGCGACAGCGCTTCCATCGCCGGGCGGCTCCCTGACAACGTGGCCCAGCGATTCGGGGCTGACCTGCTCGTCTTCCGCGCCTCGGTCGTTTACGGAATTGGAGAGAGGACCTACAATCTCCGCCACGTCCTGGGGGAGGACTCGTGGCGAACGGCGGCTTGAAGTTCCCGTTCGTGCTCCGCAAGGCGGAGCGCGAGGTCGTAGCGGCGACCCGAGAGGGTGTGCCCGCGGGACCCGAGCGGCCGCCAAAGGGAGCCAGGGTCGAGCACGACGATCGCTGGAACGCGTTCACCGTGCGCGCCGAGGTCGTCGAAGTCCTCGTTCGCGCCGGGCGCCCGGAAGTACCGGGCGTGGTGCACCTCCGCAACCTGCGTGTTCTAGGCGATCTCGAGTTGTCGTGGAGTGAGCTCTGCTCGCCACTCCACTTCACCGGGTGCCGCCTGACCGGCTCGACGGTGCTCGTCGACGCGACGGCCCAGGAACTGCGATACGACGGGTGCTTCGTCGCGGGCGCCATCGACGCGACGAGGGTGGACGTCCACGGATGCGTGGACATCGTCTCCAGCGCCGTCCGCGGCGTGCGTCTCAGCGGTGCGCGCGTGGGCGGCGGCGTGACCTTTACAGGTTCGACCCTCGAGCCGGATCCAGCGAGCATGATGGCGTTGGACGCAGCAGGCCTTGACACCGCCGGCCACCTCCGGCTCGACGAGGGCTTCAGCGCCGGCGCCCGGGTCACCCTGCGGTCTGCGACCATCGGTCGGGGCCTCATTTGCGATGGCGGCTCCTTCCGGAAGACCGCTCGGCAAGCCCTGGACGCGCAGGGCATCGACGTGAACGGCGACGTCTCCTGCGCGATCGCCCGAGACGCGCGCGGCCAGCCTGTCCGCAAGAACGGCAACCCCCAGCGCTTCACGGCCGACGGCCAGGTCACGCTGCTCGGGGCCAAGATCGCCGGCAACCTCAACTTCAATGGCGCCGTCTTGCGAGCCGAGGATGACACCGCTCTCCTGGCCGACGGGCTCCGCGAGGTCACGGGAGATTTTCTCATGAGCGTGCCCGTGGCAGGCGACGGGAAGCCCATCCGCGATCGAGCCGGGGAGCCTTTGCGGTTCTCGGCCGAGGGCGAGGTCCGGCTGCTGGGCTCGAACCTCAAGGGTCAGCTTCGCTGCAGCGGTGGGCAGTTCTTCAACAAGACGGCTGACGCGCTCAGCGCCCACGGTGCGCAGATGACCGACGTGTTCTTTGACGTCGCCCAGGACGAACATGGCAATGCCGTACAAGGCCGGAACGGCCTCATCCGCTTCGAGAGCAGGGGTGCGGTCCGACTCCCAGGAGCGATCATCGCGGGCAAGTGGCGCTGCCGGGGCGGCAGCTTCCGCTGCCCGCAGGACCCCGAACTCGAACAGATCGGTCCCGCACTCGACGCCAACGGTGCCGAGGTCACGGGGGAGATCACCCTCAGCCGGTTCAAGCGCAAGGAAGGATCGGCGCCTTTCGAGGCCCACGGCATGGTCAACCTCAGGAACGTCAAGTGCCGCACCCTCGTTTGCACCGGCGCTCAGTTCCGCAACCCCGGCGACGTCGCCTTCGACGGTTCGCAGATGGAGGTAGCGCGCGAGTTCAAGTGGCAGAACCTGACCGTCCAGGGC
>JAIVIH010000054.1 GCA_020200615.1 Actinomycetota bacterium
TCCCCCAAGCGGTCGCCCTGGGCGAGCTGGTAGCGGCCGAGCGGGCCAAGGCCGCCCGCTACCGGGGCCGCTGGAAGGCGGCGTGGAAGAAGGTCGATCAGAAGAAGCTGCGCTCGTGGTTGCCGTGAGCGACTCCGAGACGCTGGTGCGGGCGGCCGGCGGCGTCCTGCGGCGCACGTCCCCGTCGGGTGAGACCGAAGTGCTCCTCGTCCACCGCCCCAAGTACGACGACTGGACCTTCCCCAAGGGCAAGCTCGATCCCGGGGAGGACGAGGTCGCCGGGGCCCTGCGGGAAGTGAAGGAGGAGACGGGGCTGCGCTGTTCCCTCGGCGAGGAGATCGGTTCCACGTCGTACCGGGACAGCAGGGGACGGCCCAAGCTCGTCCGCTACTGGGTGATGGTGCCGATCGACGGCATGTTCCGCCCCAACTCCGAGGTCGACGAGATCCGCTGGGCCTCCCTGTCCGAGGCGGCGGAGACCCTCACCTACGACCGGGACCGGCCGATCCTCGCCTCCCTGCCGGGCTAGCCGGTCTCACCGTCCCGAGTGCCCATTCTCCTCGTCCGCCACGCAAAGGCGGGAAGCCGCCAGAAGTGGAACGGCCCCGACCACCTCCGGCCCCTGAGCAAGAAGGGGTGGGACCAGGCCTTCGGGCTGGTCGGCCTCCTGGACGAGTTCGCGGTGACGCGCGTCCTGTCCAGCCCCTTCCTCCGCTGCCGGCAGACGGTCGAGCCCCTGGCCGGGCAGCGGAAGCTGACGGTCGAGGACCACGAGGCGCTGGCCGAGGGTGCCCCCCTGGAGTCGAGCACGGGGCTGGTGCGCGACCTGGCTCGCGAGCCGGTGGTGCTGTGCAGCCACGGCGACGTGATCCCCGAGCTCCTGGACGCCTTGGCCCGCACCGACGGGTTGTCCCTCCCGGCGGACTACCCCTACCCCAAGGGCTCGACGTGGGTGCTCTACGCCGGCCGCCACGGGCGGTTCGTGAAGGTCGCCTACCTCCCTCCTGCCTGACGTGGGGGTGTCGGGAGCACCTCCTGTGAGCGCCTAGGGTCGACACGCCATGCGGATCGCCGCGCTCGACCTGGGTACCAACTCCTTCCACCTGCTGGTGGTCGATGCTCATGCCGACGGGACGTTCGTGCCCCTGGCCCGGGAGAAGGAGATGCTGCGCCTCGGCGACGGAGTGGCCCGCGAGGGGCGCATCCCCGAGGCCGACGTCCGGCGGGCGGTGGCCGTCGTCACCCGGTTCCGGACCCTGGCCGAGGCGGTGGACTCCGACGAGATCGTGGCCTGCGCCACGAGCGCCATCCGCGAGGCGGACAACGGCGGGGAGGTCGTCGACCGGATCCGGGCCGAGGCCGGAGTCGAGGTCCGGGTCATCACCGGGGTGGAAGAGGCCAGGCTGATCTTCGAGGCCATCAGGGCGAGCGTGGTCATCGACCCCGGTCCTGCTCTGGCCTTCGACCTCGGCGGCGGAAGCCTGGAGGTCATGGTGGGCGATCGGCGCGGCCTCCAGTGGTCGGCCAGCGCCAAGCTGGGCGTGGCCCGCCTGTCGGCCGAGCTGGTCCAGGACGACCCTCCCTCGACGGCCGACCTGCGCCGCCTGCGGGAGCGGTTCACCGCCGGTCTGGCCCCGATGGCGGCCGAGGTGGCACCCCTCCATCCGGCCATGGCCGTGGGCAGCAGCGGCACCCTCTGCACGCTGGCCCGTATGGTCGCCGCTCGCCGGGGCGGCCCTCCGCCGATCTCGGTCAACCAGCTGCGGTTCGACAGGGACGACTTCCTCGCCGTCCATCACGACCTGCTGAAGCTGCCGGCTGCGGCCCGGGGCCGGCTGGCCGGTCTGGACGCGGGCCGAGCGGACATCATCCCCGCGGGGTCCGTCTTCCTCCTGACGGCGATGGAGCTGTTCGGGTTCGAAGAGCTGACGGTGAGCGAGTGGGCCCTGAGGGAGGGGATCGTCCTCGACGCCATCGGGCGTCACGATCCCGTGGAGTGGACGGGTGATCCGCGAGCCATCCGCCGGGCCTCGGTCCTGGAGCTGTGCCGGCGCTGCAACTGGGACGAGGTCCACAGCCGTCAGGTCGCCAAGCTCTCCGTGAGCCTGTTCGACCAGAGCTTGGGGCTCCATCACCTGGGCCCCGAGGACCGGGAGTTGCTGGAGCACGCCAGCCTCCTCCACGACATCGGGGCCCACGTGTCGACGGAATCCCACCACAAGCACACGGCGTACCTGATCCAGCACGGGCGGCTCAGGGGGTTCTCCCCCGAGGAGGTCGGCGTGCTGGCCGCTCTGGGCCGCTTTCACCGCGGCGGCGATCCTCGGGGCTCCCGGGAACCGCTCTCCCTGCTGGCGCCCGAGTGGCACACCCGCGTCCCCCAGCTGGCCGCCCTCATGCGGGTGGCCGACGGTCTCGACCGGGGGCGGGCGGGGGCGGTGAGCGAGGTCAGGATGCAACTCAACGGCAGCCGGGCCCGGCTGGCCGTCAGCTCGCACGGCGATGTCGACGTGGACCTGTGGGGTGCACGGCGCAAGCGGGAGCTGTTCGAGAAGCTGTTCGACCGGCGGCTGGAGGTCGTGGCCGGCTCGTAATGGGTTCGCCGTACGATGGCTCGGTGGCCGCCGAGACGGGGTGGATGCCGTTGCGCAAGCCACCGGGGCCTCGCCTGGGTCGCTCCGCCTTCTCCCGGCTGGCGACGGCCCACTGCCTGTCGGTCGCAGGGGACACCCTCGTGACCATGGCCCTGGCCGGGTCCCTGTTCTTCTCCATCTCCCCTCAGGCGGCGCGCGGCCGGGTGGCCGCCTACCTGCTCCTGACCATGGCGCCCTTCGCCGTGGTGGCGCCCGTCCTCGGGCCCGCCCTCGACCGCAGCAGGGGCGGAAGGCGCTCGATGGTGATCCTGGCCGCGGGGAGCCGGGCCCTCATCAGCCTCTCCATGGCGACCCACCTCGACAGCCCGTGGCTGTTTCCCGAGGCCTTCGCCCTCCTGGTGCTCTCCAAGGCCCACGGGGTCACCCGCAGCGCCCTGGTGCCCAGCACCGTCACCAGCGACGAAGAGCTGGTCGAGGCCAACTCCCGCCTGGCCGTGCTGTCGGTGATCGCCGGCTTCCTGGCCGCCATCCCCGGTGTCATCGTCCTCAAGCTCGGCTTCCTCGGAGGACCGTGGGTGATGCGCCTGGCGGCGGTCACCTTCGCCGTCGCCGCCCTGGCGAGCGTCCGCATCGCCCGGCCTACCCAGTCCAAGGAGCCCATCCCTGTCTCCCCCGAGGAGAAGTCCGAGCTCCACAGCTTGAGCATCCGGCTCGGGTCGACGGCCACCGCCGTGCTCCGGGCCATCGTGGGGTTCCTCACCTTCCTCGTCGCCTTCGCCTTCCGGCGCGAGGGCGCCCCCTCGTGGTGGTTCGGCGTCGTGCTGGCGACCAGCATGGTCGGCAACTTCGTGGGAGCGGCGGCTGCGCCGTGGTTACGACGGCGGCTGCCCGAGGAGCGGATCATCTTCGGGTCTCTCCTGCTCGTGACTATCACCGGCTTCTTCGCCGCTCGCGCCGGCGGGCGGCCGGCGATCGCGGTTCTGGCCGCCGCCGTGGGCATCGCCGCGGGGGCGGGCAAGCTGGCCTTCGACAGCATCGTGCAGCGGGATGCGCCCGACGCCGTCCGCGGTCGCACCTTCGCCCGGTTCGAGACCCGCTTCCAGCTGGTGTGGGTGGTGGGCGCGGCCCTGCCCGTGGTGATCCCCATCCCGGTGACGACGGGGATGGACCTCATCGCCGCGGCCGCCGCCGTCGCCTTCGCCACCTACGTCGGCGGCCTGGCCGCCAGCCACCGGCACCCTTCAACGTAGAAGGGGCCCTGGGTCAGTCGGCGGGCAGGTCGATCCGGGCCAGCCACAGCCCGGGTGCGTCGAGCTCGGCCGCCGTCGGCAGCTCCCGCTCGGAGTGCCACAGCCGGCGCAGCCCTTCCTCGCCCGCTCGTTCGACGACGCCGTTCACGAAGGCGGTTCCCCGTTCGTAGTGGGCTCGCCCCACCTCCAGCCCGAGGAGCCGGCCGGCGAAGCGCTCGCCGTCGTTGGCCCCCGAGCGGCGCCGGCGGATGGCTTCCATGATGCGGCCGTAGGAACTGATGAGCGGTTGGCCCACCGTGTCCACCACATGGTCCACGTAACCCACCACCGCGGTGAGCAGGACTTCGATGCGGGCCCGTACCTGGTGCTGCTCCGGAGTCTGCACCGCGCCGAGCAGCGTCTCGGGGTTGCCGAGCATGCTGTGCAGGGCGCCGGGATCGCTCAGGTCGAGCTCGCCGAAGCTGCTCTCGACGGCGTCGGGGTCGACGTGGAAGCGGCTGACGTAGTCGTCGAGGAGCGCCAGCAGGCGGTCCCGCACGTGTGGGCGTCCGAGCACGGCGTGGTGGGTGATCTCACTGAGGCACACCAGCATCCGCAGGTCGTCGGGCTCGACGTTCCACTCGGTGGCGAACTCGTCGACGTTGGCCGGGATGAGCAGGAGCTGGTCAGCGGCCCGCCGGGGGAGGGGCAGGTCGTACTGCCCGAAGCTGTGGCGGGCCAGGTGGCCGAGCATCACCCCCGACTGCAGGCCGAGGAGAACGGGGCCCAGGAGCTTTCCCAGATCGCCCATGAACTGGGCGCTGGCGTCCGGCTGATCCGGCTCCCCCTCCTCCTGCTGTCCCAGGGCGACGGCCAACCTTTCCAGGATCGGGCGGTAGGACTCGAGGCTGTGCAGGGCCCAGTCGCCCCGCGTGACCGGCAGCACGGTGAGCAAC
>JAIVIH010000055.1 GCA_020200615.1 Actinomycetota bacterium
GAGCGAAGATGGTCATGCCCGGCACCCGGCAGAGCAGGGCCAGGTCGGAGATCCCGTGGTGGGAAGGCCCGTCGTCGCCGGTTATCCCGGCCCGGTCGGCGCAGAACACGACCGGAAGCTTGTGGAGACCGACGTCGAGATTGATCTGGTCCAACGCCCGGGTGAGGAACGTCGAGTACACGGCGACCACCGGGCGCATGCCCCCCATGGCCAGGCCGGCAGCCGTGGTGACGGCGTGTTGCTCGGCGATGCCCACGTCGAGGAACCGTTCGGGCCAGCGGTCCTGGAACGGGCGGAGCCCGGTGGGACCGGCCATGGCCGCGGTGATGGTCACCACGCGCTCATCCCGCTCCCCCAGCTCGACCAGGGCGTCGGCGAAGGTCTGCGTGTAGCCGGCAGGAACCCAGGGCGGAGGCCCCGTGATCGGGTCGAATACGGGGGCGTCGTGCAGGCACTTCTCGTCGTCGTCCTCGGCCGGGCCGTACCCACGGCCCTTCTGGGTGAGGGCGTGGATGATGATGGGGCCGTCGTAATCCGCGGCCTGGCGGAGGACCCGCTCGAGCATGGGCACGTCGTGTCCGTCCACCGGTCCGATGTAGCGGACACCCAGTGCTTCGAAAAATCCGTCGGGCTCCAGCACCACCTCGCGCAGGGCCGCCCGGGCGCCCTCCATGCCTCGCTCCAGGTGCTCACCGATCCGGGGCACTCCCCGCAGGACCCGCTGGACGCGGTCCCGGTTCTTCACGTACGACGGGTGGAGGCGCAGGCGGATCAGCCCGGGGGTGAGGTGGGAGACCGTCGGCGCGTAGGAGCGGCCGTTGTCGTTGAGGACGATGAGGACACGCCGGCCGCTGTGGCCCAGGTTGTTGAGGGCCTCATAGGCCATCCCGCCGGTGATGGCGCCGTCGCCGATCACGGCCACCACCCGTCGGTCGTCCTCGCCCTTGATCCGCATGGCCGTGGACAGGCCGTGGGCGTAGCTCAGGATGGTCGACGCGTGGCTGTTCTCCACCCAGTCGTGCTCGGACTCGGCCCGGGAGGGATAGCCGGACAGTCCCCCGGCCTGGCGGAGGGTGTCGAACCGCCGGCGGCGCCCCGTGATGATCTTGTGGACGTAGGCCTGATGGCCGGTGTCCCACAGGATGACGTCGTGAGGCGAGTCGAACACCCGGTGGATGGCAAGGGTGAGCTCTACCACCCCCAGGTTGGAGCCGAGGTGGCCCCCGGTGACCGACACCGACTGGACGATGAAGTTCCGGATCTCAGTGGCCAGGGCCTCGAGCTGCGCCGGTGGGAGCCGGCGGAGGTCGGCCGGGGAGTCGATCGAATCGAGGAGCATCGGCACTTGACGCTACCTGCCCCGAAACGGCTTCAGGTAGTCGCGGTAGTGCCCGGTCCGGCATGGGCGACACCACTAGCGTCCCCGCCGATGGAACTTCGCGACTTCCAGTACCTGCTGCTCCTGGGAGCGTGCGTCGCCATCACCCTTCCTCTGGAGTTCGTGCTCGGAGCCCGGGTATGGCGGCAGCCCCGCCGGCTGCTGGCTGCGCTCTGGATCCCGGTCGTCCTGTTCGTGATCTGGGACATCGCGGCCATCGCCCGGGACCACTGGACCTACAACCCGGCCTACGTCACGGGCTGGCGGCTCCCGGGGAAGCTGCCCGTAGAGGAGCTGGTGTTCTTCGTGGTGATCCCCATCGCCAGCCTCCTCACCTACGAGGCCGTGGGACGGGTCCTGCGCCGGGAGGTGCGCCTTCCGGGCCGAGACTCGGCCGGGCAACCCACACCGCCGGGTGGGGCAGGGGCCCCACCTCGGCGAGGAGGGGGGGATGGGGGCCCCGCCGGGAAAGAGACACAATGACGGGAGAGTTCACGATCCTGGCCATGGCGTCGGTGATCGCGGTGGTGGCGGTAGAGCTGTTGTGGTTCCGCACCGGCATCTTCCGGAGCGTCACGTTCTGGGTCGCCTACGCCATCATCGTGTTCTTCGAGGTTCTGGTGGACGGCTGGCTCACCAAGCTCTCGGCCCCCATCGTCATTTACGACGAAGACGAGTTCAGCGGAGTGCGGTTTCCGTTCGACATCCCCGTGGAGGACTACCTCTTCGGCTTCTCCCTCATCGTCCTCACCCTCATCCTCTGGGAGCGGGCGGGGCCTCGTTACCGCGCGGGCCGCGGTCGAGCCGCTGGAGGCGTCGAATCGAGTGGGCCAGAAGGAACAGAGCCGACCCTCCCACGATGAGCACGTGGCCCCAGAGGGCAGCCTCGGCCAGGAAGGGGAGGCCGAGGCCCACCGCAGTCAGGATGATGCGGGTGGGTCGTTCTCCGGGGGTGATCACCTGGCGCCCGGGGTCGGCGGCCAGTGAGGCCCGGGCCCGGACGTACTCCAGGTACCAGCAGGCGGCCGCTGCGCCCACGGCCAAGGCGACCAGGGTGCCGGCGCTGCTGCCGCGGTCTTCGGCGACGAGGGCGAGGGCCACGGGAAAGGCGGCGTCGGCCAACCGGTCCAGGGTCGAGTCGAGGAGGAACCCCACCTTGGTCGCCCGTCCCGCTTGCACGGCCACGGCCCCGTCCAGGGCGTCGAGCAACCCGGACACGGTAACGGCCACGCACGCCAAGGCCGGGCCGGGCCAGCCGTCGATCACGGCGAGAGGTACGGCCGCCAGCGCCGCCACCAGGGCGGCGACGGTCACCGCGTTGGGCGACACGCCGGCCCGGGCCAGGGGGCGGGCCACCGCGGCTGAGGCCCGGAGCCAGCCGCCCACGAAGCCGCCGGGCGCCTCGGTCAGGTGGAGACCGGCCCACTCGCGGATGTGCTCGTCGCCGCTGCGTCCCACGGCCGAAGGCTGTCACAAGTGCTTCCCGCTCAGAGGGCCGCTCGGGCCCAAGTGCCCCATTAAGTTGGGCTTCCATGGTCGCGACGGTGGGCCGCTGAGGCGCGTCCGGCGGCCGAGCCCGGCCACGACCGCCACCCTGGCCGGGCTGGCCCGCATGGGATTGACCGCCGCCCGGTTCCTGAAGCCCGATTCGTCGGCTCCACCCATCGACGTGCGGGTGGTGATCCCGGCCAGGAACGAGGCGGAGAACGTAGCCGCCTGCGTGCGGGCGACCACGGGCCAGGCCACCGAGGTCGTGGTGGTGGACGATGCCTCGACCGACGGGACGGGGGCCGCTGCGGCCGGGGCCGGGGCCCGGGTAGTCACGCTCAATGGCGAGCCGCCGCCGGGCTGGATGGGCAAGCCCCGTGCCTGCCTGGCCGGGGCGGAGGGCGCCCCCACCACGTGGCTGGCCTTCGTGGACGCCGACGTCGTCCTGCACCCCCAGGCCCTGGCGACCATGGCCGCCGCCACCAGCCACACGTCGACCAGCATCGTCGGGGGCCTCGAGTGCCGCTCGTTCTGGGAGCGGCTCCTCCTCCCCGAGCTGGGGCTGGCCCTGGTACAGGAGGGGCTCCCAGCCGACTTCGCCAGCGGACAGTGCTTCCTGGTCCGCCGCGACCACTACGAGGCCGTGGGGGGTCACGGTCACCCCCGAGTTCGGGGCTCGGTGCTCGACGACCGCGACCTGGCCCGGGCCCTCACGGGCCACGACCCCCGCGTGGCGCCCGACCTGTTGCGGGCTCGTATGTACCGGAACGGGACCGAGCTCAGGGCCGGCCTGCTCAAGAACCAGGCCGCCCTGCACGCCCGGCCCGTCGCCCACCTGACGGCCCTGATCGCGCCCGTGGCCACCCGCCGGCCCTGGGCGGCGGTACTGGTCAGCGCCGGGGGACGGGCGGTGTCGGGGCAGAACCCGTTGTACGGCGCCCTGGCCCCCGTCGCCCGCCTGGCGCTGGCCGGGATCTACCTGGAGAGCCGGTGGCGAACCAGAACCGGCCGCCCCCTCGAGTGGAAGGGGCGGCCGGTGGGAGCAGGCTCGATCACGTGACGACGGGCGGGGGCCCGGGCTACGAGACCTTTGCCTGCTCCGTTGATTTCAACGTACGACCTCGGCCGAGCGTCCTCAATAGGTGTTCACGTCAGTTAGTGAGCCGTCCACAGGCGGACTTGCCGTGGTCGTGGCCCCGGCCGGAGGGCTCAGGTTTTCGGGCGACCTCGGTGCTCTATCACGCGGAACCGCGCGCCTAAGCGGACGGAGGCCCCGCACACCGGGCACGTGCCGTGCGGGCCGGCTGCCGAGCCCGCCCCGGCCGGCTTCTGCAGGGCGGTCGGCTCCCGTCCTCCGCCTGGGCAGGAGCTGGGGTTCCGTTCCGGCCCCGTCATCGGGCCGGCTCGACCGAGAGGAGGGTGAACTCGGAGTTGTCCACGTACGCGATCCGGCCCACGAACGGCGAGCCTACGCGCAGACCGATCGTCCGCCGCTCCCGCAGCACGAGGCCGGTGACGGGGTCGAACCAGTCGTCGACGGTGGCCGAGCCCTCCGTGGCGCCGCTGAAGACGGTGATCCAGCGGGTGTGGCGAGCCCGGATGGTGCGCCCGTCCACCGTCACGTCCTCGTCTCCTATGTACTCCGTGTCCTGCGCGGCGCGGGTGTCCTCGTCACCGCACTCCCACTTCACGCGGTCGCCTGGGGCCCGGCCGGCCATGTCGAAGGACCCACCCGGCCGGCACTCGAAGTCCTGCGTTCCGTGGGTCCACCAGTAAGCGATGTCGGTGCCGTAGGCGGGTAGGGCGTCGCCGCACCGGTCGTAGTACTCCAGGTGCTGGACCAGGAACCACTGCTCCTCGCGTACCCCGCACCCGTGGCGGGTGACGATG
>JAIVIH010000056.1 GCA_020200615.1 Actinomycetota bacterium
TTTCAAGCCTTCAGGTGGTCGTCGTCGGTGTGCTGGTCGCCTTCGCGGGTGATGAAGGACACCTTCCCGTCGGGCTCCAGGACGGCCAGTCGCACGTCGGCCAGATCGGCCACACCCTGGTTGCGGGCCGCCTCCAGGACCTCATCGAGCGTCACGCGCTCGAAGCGAAGTGACTGCTCGATCGCCACTCCGTCGCGGACGATCACGACGGGTATGCCTTCGAGAAACGGTCGCGTGCGTGCGAACCGCCACGAGACGTAGGAGAAGACCACGATCCAGAAGGCCATGGTGCCCACCGCGAGCATGGCCCCGGTCAGCGACATGTCCTCCTGGGTGACGCCCTGCTGGATGAGGTCGCCCATGATGACCAGGAGGATCAGCTCGAAAGCCGTCATCTCCGACAGTTCGCGCTTCCCGACCCCCCGGGCGACGGCCCAGAGGAAGAAGTAGATGACGGTGGCCCTGACGACGAGCTCCATCTAGGGAAGCACCAGGGTCTTGAACCGGGCCGTAACCACGGGCCGGTTGTCCTCGAGAACGGCGACGGAACCGGCCGCCCGCTTGAGCTGTACCCCAGGCTCAGTTCGGGCGTCGAAGGAAAAGGCCATGGTGTCGCTGTCCTTGGGCGGCTCGAACGACCAGACGAGGCGCTCCGGGTCGGTGGTTGCGCCCAAGGGGTCGGGGTCGAAGCCGTTCTCGTCGAAGATGTCGAGGTAGGACGACGAGATGGCGAGGGTGACGATTCCGGGGAAGCCACCCTCCCGTGTGACCTCGATCTCGAACTGCGTGGCCAGGCCGGGCCGGGTGATCGACGGGTAGCGCACGACCAGCTCGTACTCGCCGCCCGATGCCGTGGTCTCGCTGGTACGCGAGCCCAGGAGGCCGAGTGCGGCGGCGACGAGGAGGGCGCAGAGGCAGACGAAGAACACCCGCCGCATCGCTCGTCCCCGTCGCATGCGCTTGACGGAGATCTCGGGCGGCTCCGTCGAGACGCGCTCGGTCACCGTCCCAAACGTACCGGGACCGGCTAGCGCGCCGGTGGATGCTCTGAGTCTGGGGCCGCTCGGGCCCTAGGTCTCCCGCTCAGGGTCGCTCGGGCCTCGGCGAGCAAGCTCTGCTTGCGAGCCGAAGGTCCTAGGCCCTAGGCCGGCTGGAAGGACTTCTCGATGGGCGCCCGGACCAGGTTGCCCCACTCGGTCCACGATCCGTCGTAGTTCCGGACCGTCGGGTAGCCGAGGAGGTTGGTCAGCACGAACCAGGTGTGGCTGGAGCGCTCCCCGATCCGGCAGTACACGATGACGTCGTCGTCCTGGGCCAGCTGCAGCTCGTCGGCGTAGATGGCCCGGAGGGCGTCGGCTTCCTTGAACGTGCCGTCGTCGTTGGCCGCGTTCTTCCAGGGCTTGCTCTTGGCTCCGGGAATGTGCCCGCCGCGCAGCGCCCCCTCCTGGGGGTAGTCGGGCATGTGCAGCAGCTCGCCCGAATACTCACCCGGCGACCGGACGTCCACCAGCTTGCCCTGGGTGTCCAGGTGGGCGAGCACGTCCTCCCGGTAGGCCCGGATGGGAGCGTCGTTGCGCTCGACGACCGGGTACTCGGCCGGATCGCGCCGCACCACGTCGGTGGTGAGCTCCCGGCCCTCGGAGATCCACTTCATGCGGCCGCCGTTGAGCAGGCGGACGTCGGGGTGGCCGAAGAGCTGGAACACCCAGAGGGCGTAGGCCGCCCACCAGTTGAAGTTGTCGCCGTAGAACACGACCGTCGTGTCCTGCGAGATTCCGTTCTTGGAGCAGAGCCGGGAGAAACCCTCGCCGTCCACGTAGTCCCGGGTAACGGGGTCGTTGAGGTCGAGGTGCCAGTCGACCTTGATCGCCCCGAGGATGTGCCCGGTGTCGTAGAGCAGCACGTCCTCGTCGGACTCCACCACGACCACGTCGGGGTTGTCGAGGTTGTCCGCCAACCACTGCGTGGTGACCAGCCGCTCGGGACTCGTGTACTGCTGCAGTTCGGGTGCCGGGTCGGCTGCTACAGGCATCCTGTCTCCCCTTGTTGTTTCGTCGTCGTTCGTCGGACCTTCCATCCTAGGCCCGAAAGCTGAGTTCCGCAGTCGGGATTTGTGTGTTGGACCCCCGGCCGTAGGATCATGAGGACATGAGCACCGCTCCGCCGCTGCAACGCATCGTCGACCTCTTCGCCGGGGCGCCCAAGGACCTCCGCATCCAGGCCCTGCTGGAGTACTCCCGCAAGGTCCCGCCGCTGGCTTCGGAGTTCGCCGCCCACCGGGACCTGCTGGAGGCGGTTCCGGAGTGCCAGACGCCGTTCTTCCTGGCCACCGAGCTCGACGCCGACGAGCGGGTCAGCCTGCACTTCGACGTCCCCGCGGAAGCGCCCACCACCCGGGGGTTCGCCGGCATCCTCTACAGCGGGCTCAACGGAGCCACTGCCGACGAGGTGCTCGCCACACCGAACGACTTCTACATGAAGATGGGCCTGGGCGAAGCCATCTCGGCCCTGCGGTTGCGGGGGATGAGCGCCATCCTCGGCCGGCTGAAGCGCCAGGTGCGCGACCAGCTCCAAGCTCGGGGACGGCCCTTGAGCCCGGAGCAACGGCCTCAGGGCTAGGCGACCCCGCGGTGCGATCGCGGGCGGGGGTCATCGCTCTGGCCGCCGCCATTGCCCTCATCCTGGCGGCGGACGTGACCGTGGTGGTCCGTCACGATTCCGGATCCGGCGGGGAGCCGCTGCCTGGACCGCTGGAAGCGGTGTTGCCCCAGTTGATCGCCTTCGTGGAACAGACGAGGGGACTTCGGTTCAAAGAGCAGCCGGAGGTCGAACTGCTCGACGAGCAGGAATTCAACGCCCGCTTGCTGGAGGGGGAGGGCGAGGAACCGGGCGACGACGACGAAGAGGAGGACTTCCTGGGCTTCCTCCGGGCCTTGGGCCTGATCGACGAGGAGGTGGACCTCGAGGGCGTGGCCGAGGAGCAGGTTGGGTTCATCCTGGGGTTCTACGACACCGAGGAGAAGCCCTGGTCGTCCGAGGCACCGAGCTCACGCCCTACGTCAAGCAAGTCCTCGTGCACGAGTTGACCCACGCCCTCGAGGATCAGTACTTCGGCCTGGACCGCGAGGACCTGGGTGACGACGAGGGCATCGCCTTCGAAGCCCTGGTGGAGGGCAGCGCCCTGGTCGTGGAGCAGGACTGGTTCGATTCCCGACCGCCCGACGAGCAGGACGCCATCGAGGTCGAGGAGGAAGGCACGGCCGGCGCGGGCGAGCCGACCGACGACGTGTTCACCCGCCTACTGTCCTTTCCCTACGCCGTCGGCCCCGACTTCGTCCTCCAGGTGCTCGACGACGGTGGCCGGGAGCGGCTCGACGGCGCTTTCGCCCAGCCGCCGGGTTCGACCGAGCAGGTGCTGCACCCCGAGACCTTCCTCGCCGGGGAGGGTGCACGTCCCGTTGCCGATCCGGAGGCGGATGGCGAGGAGCTCGAGCGGAGCAGCCTGGGCGAGCTCGGGCTGATCCTGGTCCTCGAACAGGCGGTGGAGCCGGATGTCGCGTTCGAGGCCGCCGCCGGCTGGGGAGGCGACCGCTACGTCGCTTGGAGGGACGGTGACCGCACCTGTGTCCGGTGGAACATCGTGATGGACACGTCCCAGGACACGACCGAGGTGGTCGGCGCCCTGCGGGCGTGGGTGAGGAGCAACCCGGGAGCCACCCTGCGAGGCAGCGATCCCGTCGAGCTCACCAGCTGCGGCTGAGCTCCAGGCGATCCTTCCGCCCGCCGGCGACACGGGCGGCCCACACCACCAATGGGATCTGCAACGGGAGCCGGAGCCAGGCGACCACCGGCGAGCCCCAGGGGAAGGGCTCGCCGGCGATGCCGCCGTCCAAGGCCATCTTCACGTTGGCCGGGAACACGGCTACGAACAGGACGGCGGCGGCCACGGCCCCGACGCGCCGGGTGCGGGGAAGGGCTACGAGAGCGGCGCAGCCCAGCTCGGCCACGCCGCTGACCTTCACCCAGACTGACGGATCGCCGATAAAGCGGGGAACGATGCGCTGGTAGGCCCGGGGGAACAGGAAGTGGGCCACCCCGGCGGCGACCAGGAAGGCGGCGAGGGCGAGCGCCGAGCGGTCGCCCGAGGAAGGTCGCGAGGGACTCAGGACAGGTCCGCCGAGCCGGCATCGGGCTGGCGCTGCACCAGCAGTCCCTCCAGCAGGCTGGCCAGCTGACCCATGGTCTGGAACAGAGCCGTGGCCGACGGCTGCGTGTCGTAGACCTGGTTGAGGAGCTCGGTGCCCATGAAGAGGGCGACGACCCCGACAGCCAGGTCGTGCACCGGCAGCACGCCCTCATACGGTGTCCCGGCCACGACGCGGGCCACGGCCTGTTCGACCAGCTCCACCCAGGGGTCGAAGAACGACCGCAGCTTGCCCGCCAGCTCGGGCGACGATGACGCGCCGGCCAGCATCTGGGAGAGGACCCGGATGTTGCCCTCCTCCACGTCCTCGCGGTGGCACTCGGCGCCCACGGCGATGAGCTGGCCCAGGGTGCGCACCAGGCCCAGGCGTTCCTGGTAACGGGTCATCCGCTGCTCGCTGATGCGCTCCACCGCGGCCAGCAGCACCTCCTGCACGCTGCCGAAGTGGTAGAAGATCAGCGCCTGGTTGAAGTCGCCCGCCCGGGCGATGGCCCGGGCGCTGGTGCCCCGGTTGCGGGTGGAGGAGCTGGCGCTGGCGGCCGAGGTCTCGGTCGACACCGTCCGTTACTACCAGAAGCAACGGCTGCTTCCGCCGCCTGAGCGGGACGGACGGCTGGCGTGGTACGCCGACGAGCACCTGGAGCGGCTCACCCGCATCAAAGACCTCCAGCGGCGGGGGTTCAGCCTGGCCGTCATCCGCCGCTTCCTCGCCGGCGAGCTCGATCCGGCCGACGAACGGCTCGCGGCGGCGGTCGTGGAGGCGGGCGAGGAGGAAGAGGAGGAGCTGTTCGGGCTGGACGAGCTCTCCACCCGCACGCAGGTGCCCGCCCCCATGCTGGAGGCTCTGGTCCGGGACGGGCTCATCGTGGCCCGCCGGCACCGCGGGGAGCTGGGCTTCACCCGAGCCGACGTGGCCATCGTGGCCGCCGGCCTGCGGATGCTGGAGACCGGGCTTCCCCTCCCCGAGCTGCTGGCGTTGGCCCGGAGGCATCACGCCGCCACCCGCCAGTTCGCCATGGAGGCGGTCGAGCTGTTCGACACCTATGTCCGCCAGCCCCTGCGGGCCGCCGAGCTACCCGAGCGCGACCGCGCGGAACGGCTGGTGGAGGCCTTCCGCACCCTCATGCCGGCGGTGACCGACCTCGCCGCCCACCACTTCCGCCGCGTGCTGCTCCAAGTGGCTCAGGAGCACTTCGAAGCGGTCGACGACCCGGCCCAGGTGGCCGAGCCGGACCCGGCTGTCGTGCCCGCCCCGTGACAGGGCCCGAGCGGCCCTCTGAGCGGAGTGTCGGGCCCGAGCGGCCCTCTGAGCGGAGTGTCGGGCCCGAGCGGCCCTCTGAGCG
>JAIVIH010000258.1 GCA_020200615.1 Actinomycetota bacterium
CCCTGACCGCCCGGTAGAAGTTGCGGCCGATGCGGCCAAAACCATTGATGCCGACGCGGACTGTCATGCCGTCCTCCTTGTTCGTCACCTGAACCACCGGGTCGGGAGCCTTTCCGCCCCCTGAACCCCCTATCCGACCAGATGTGCAAGGGCTGCCGCCAGCCGGAAGGGATCGTGCGCCAGTCTGTCGTCCCGTGCGACGTCCTGCTCGATGCAAGGAACGTCCAGCTGACCGCGAGGCATCGCGCCCGTCTGGCACAGGACCACGTCGACCTCCACGCCGTGGGCCCGGAGGGCGTCGAGGTGGGCGGCCACGTCGAAACCCTCCGTCTCCGGCACCTGGGGACGGAGGTTGCAGACGTACACCTTGCGCGCCGTCGTGGTGGCCAGGGCCTGCCGGATCACAGGGGCGACGACCACGGCGAGGACGCTGGTGAAGAGCGAGCCCGGCCCGAGTACGACCTGGTCGGCCTGGATCAGCGCTTCCAAGGCCGCAGCCGGCGTTTGCGGGTCGGCCGGGACGAGAGAGACGCCGGTCAGGCGCCCAGCCTGACCCACGGCCACCTGGCCCTCGACCCACCGGCCGGTGACACCGTCGGGGCCGCGGATCTCGCCCTTTAGCACCACCGGCTCCCTGGTGGCGGGCACGACGCGGCCGGTGGCTCCCAGAACGCGGCCAGCTTCAGCCAGGGCCACCTCGAAGTCTCCGTTGGCCTCGGCGAGACCGGCGATCACCAGGTTGCCTAAGGCGTGGCCCTCCAGTCCTCCGCCCTTGAACCGGTACTCGAACGCGGTGGTCCAAGGCGATGCGGGGTCGGCGAGGGCGACGAGGCAGCGACGGAGGTCACCCGGAGGAGGGATGCCGAAGGCGGCCCGGAGCCGCCCGCTGGAGCCACCGTCGTCGGCCACCGACACGATGGCGCAGATGTCACTGGCGTAGCGGCGAACGGCCTGCAGGGTGGCGGCCAGGCCGTGTCCTCCTCCGAGGGCGACGACCCGGGGCCCGCTGTCATCCCGCTCAGGGGGCCGCTCCGGCCCTGCACTCCGCTCAGAGGGCCGCTCGGGCCCTGGCTCTACCTTGTCGCCTCCCACGCCCCAACGGTGGCCGACGGAGTGGGCCTCCGCAAGGCGCGACCCCCGGCCTTCTACCGGCCGACGTCGCGGTGGGAGACGGTGGTGAGGGGCCGGAGATCGTCCACCCAATGGGGGTTGGGCAGGAACCGGCAATCGAGGACCAGGTCGACGTCGAGCGGAAGGCCGTGCTTGTAGCCGAAGGAGACCACGCTGGTCTGCATGCTCGGACCGGCGTCTCGGGCGAAGAGGTCGAGGAGCCGGTCCCTCAGCTGATGGACGTTTAGGTCGGACGTGTCGACCACCACGTCGGCCTCCGACTTGACCGCCTCCAGCAGGACGCGCTCCCGCTGGATGCCCTCCAGGAGGCCATCGGATTCGCCCAGAGGGTGCCGCCGGCGGGTGTTCTCGTAACGCCGTATGAGCGTGTTGTCGGACGCCTCGAGGAACAACACCCGGACGCGTCTCGACGTCCGGCGCAGCTGTTCCAGAGCCGCGCTCAACTCGTCGAAGTACTGCCCGGTGCCCACTACGAGGGCCACCCGCTCGGTGGTGGAGCCGGGAGACTGCACCAGTTCGGTCACCTTGGCCATGAGGGCCGGGGGCAGGTTGTCGATGACGAACCACCCGAGGTCCTCGAACGTGTCGGCCGCCTGGGACCGGCCGGCGCCGGACATCCCCGTGATGATGAGGAACTCGCTCACCCGGGCCGGGCACCGCCGCATATGTCCGTGGGGCAGGGCACGTACCCAGGATAACGGCGAGGACGGTCGGTTACGGGGAGCGTTCGGCCAGCAGGAAGAGGAGCCGGGGAATGGTCGCCGCCTGCCGGTACTCGTCGGCTCGGGCCAGGAACCCGGGCGGAGGAGCGGGCTCCTCCATCCGCTGGAGGAACAGCCCGGCGGCGGCCATGGCGTTGACGTAGCGGGACAGCGGCCGGTGCACGAAGGGG
>JAIVIH010000303.1 GCA_020200615.1 Actinomycetota bacterium
CTCGCTAGAAGCGTGCTGATTTTCGGGTCGCGGCTTCGCCGCCGACGGCCTGACCTGGACATTCCTCGAGTGTGGGTGGCCATCAGGCCACTTAATAAGCACGCTTCTAGAGGGCGTCGTGGCCCTTCTCGCCGGTGCGGATGCGGACGAGACCTTCGACGGACACGACCCACACCTTTCCGTCCCCGATCTTCTCGGTGCGGGCGGCGGCGACGATAGCGTCCACCACCCGCTCGGCATCGGCGTCATCGGTGATGACCTCGACCCGCACCTTGGGCACGAAGTCGACGGTGTACTCGGTTCCCCGGTACACCTCGGTGTGGCCCCGCTGGCGGCCGAAGCCTCGGACCTCGGACACGGTCATGCCCTGGACGCCGAGACCGCGAAGGGCCTCTTTGACATCGTCGAGCTTGAACGGCTTCACGATCGCGGTAACCAGCTTCATCAGCCGACCCTCCCCATGGCGCCGAGCTCTCCGGAATACGCCGTCTCCGCATGTTGGCTCAGATCGAGGCCCCGGTCCTCGTCGTCGGTCTGGACCCGCAGCCCGATGGTGGCGTCGATGACCTTGGCCAGGATGAAGGAGACGATGAACGACCAAGCGATGGTGGCTCCGACGGCCACGAGCTGCTTGCCCAGAAGCGACGATCCACCGCCGGCCAGAAGGCCTCCGACGGACTCGTTGGCGAAGATGCCCAGCATTATCGACCCGCTCAATCCACCCACCAGGTGCACGGCGACGACATCCAGGGAGTCGTCGTAGCCGAACTTGAACTTCAGCTGGATGCAGAGGAAGCAGAGCACGCCGGCGATCAGGCCGATGGCGATCGACGCCATGGGGTTCACGAACCCCGCGCACGGAGTGATGGCGACCAGTCCGGTCACGCATCCCGAGGCCGCACCCAGGGTGGTGGCGTGCCCGCCCTTCATGCGCTCGACCAAGAGCCAGCCGAGCATGGCGGCTGCAGCGGCCGTGTTGGTGTTGATGAAAGCGGTCGCCGCCAGGTTGTTGGCGCCGAGGGCGGAACCGGCGTTGAACCCGAACCAGCCGAACCAGAGGATGCCCGCCCCCAAAAGCGTGTACGGAAGCGCATGGGGCGGCATCGCCTCCCCCGGCCAGCCCCGCCGCTTGCCGAGGACCAGGATGAGGGCCAAGGCGGCAATACCGGCGTTGATGTGAACGACCGTCCCCCCGGCGAAGTCCAGGGCGCCGAGCTCGAAGAGCCAGCCGTTGGGGCTGAACACCCAGTGGGCCACAGGGGCGTAGGCGAGGACCAACCAGCCGGCGAGGAACGCCATCCACCCGGCGAACTTCATGCGATCGGCGGTCGCTCCGGTGATCAGCGCCGGCGTGATGATGGCGAACATCATCTGGAAGGCCACGAAGACCAGCGGCGGTATGGAGAGGGCGAGGGGACCTTCGTATCCGGGTATCAGGAGATCGGCATTCCCCAGGTCGGCGAGACCGGCGAAGCTGAGGTCTCCGATCAGCCCGCCTCCGACGTCCTCGCCGAAGGCGAGGCTGAACACGAACAGCACCCACATGACGCTCACGAGGCCCATGGAGAAGAAGTTCTGCATGAGCATGCCGAGCACGTTCTTGGACCGGACCATCCCCCCGTAAAAGAAGGCCAGTCCCGGTGTCATGAACAGCACCAGCGCCGTCGCCGCCAGCACCCACGCGGTGTTGCCGCTATCCAACGCGCTTTCCAAGGTCCCCTCCCCCATCCTGGTGAACGAGGGCACCGTACGACCAGAAGCTGACGCGCGTGTTTCGCCCAAGTTAAGAGCGTGTGTCACGAAATGCGGCCATTAACGCAACCAGGTTGCGATAAGGTCGAGCACCGTGCGCTCGCGCCGGGACCGCCTGCTGGCCCTCATCGCCGCCCTCCTGGTCCTCGCCGCGTCCTCGGGCTGCGCTCGGGACGATGGCGGCGCGACGGGAGCCTCCAGTGGGCCCGAGTTCGCCGCTCCTGCGGACCGCCGGCTGCGGGTTGTCACCACCGTCGCCCCCCTGACCAGCATCGTGGCCAACGTGGCTGGGGACGTGGCCGCCGTCACCGGGCTGGTCCCCGAAAGCGCCAACTCCCATACCTTCGAGCCTCCTCCCAGCGCGGCTCGGGCCCTGGCCCGGGCCGACGTGGTGTTCCTCAACGGGCTCGGCTTGGAGGTCCCGACCAAGGAGCTGGCCGAGGAGAACCGGGCGAGAGGCTCGGAGATGGTGGAGCTGGGCGACCGGACGATCTCCCCGGCCGAGTACATCTTCGACTTCTCGTTCCCCGAGTCGGGGGGGAAGCCCAACCCCCACCTGTGGACCAACCCTCCGATGGCCAAGCAGTACGCCCGCCTCGTCGCCGACACCCTGGCCCGACGGGATCCGGCCCACGGTGAGGCGTTCGAGGCCAACTACCGGCGCTTCGCCTCCGAGGTCGACGAGCTGGACCGGGCCATGATCGCGGCCACCGCGTCCCTCCCGCCCGAACGCCGCAAGCTGCTGACCTACCACGACGCCTACGCCTACTTCGCCCGCCATTACGGCTGGACGGTGATCGGCGCCATCCAACCGTCCTCCTTCGAAGAGCCGACCTCCCGGGAGGTGGCGGACCTGATCACCCAGATCCGCCAGCAGCCGGTTCCCGCCATCTTCGGCTCCGAGGTGTTCCCCAGCCCGGTCCTGGCCCAGATCGGCCGGGAGACGGGCGTCCGGTACGTCGACGTACTGCGGGACGACGACCTGCCGGGTCGTCCCGGCGATCCCGAGCACTCGTGGCTCGGGCTCATGCGCTTCAACTTCCTCACCATGGTCCGCAGCCTCGGCGGCGACGCTTCCGCCCTGGAGAGCCTGCACCTGGAGGACGCGGCCTCGGACCTGACCGGATATCCCAAATGAGCGGCCGCCGGCTCGTGACCTTGGACGGGGTGACGTGCGCATACGAGGCGGCGACGCCTCCTGTCATCGCCGACGTCTCACTGGAGATTGCCGAGGGCGACTTTGTCGGCATCGTGGGCCCGTCGGGCTCGGGAAAGTCGACCCTCCTGTCCTGCATCCTCGGCCGGATCACCCCCACCCAGGGAACGCTCACCCGACGCCCGGGCCTGGCCGTCGGCTACGTCCCCCAGGTCGAGACGGTCAACTGGAACTTCCCGGTGACGGTCTCCGAAGTCGTGCTGATGGCTCGCTCCGGCCGGCGGATGCCGTGGGCCAGCGCCGCCGAGCGCCGAGAGGTCGACGCCGTCCTGGACCGGCTGGGGCTGGCCGGCCTCGGCCGCCGCCACATCCGGGCGCTGTCGGGAGGGCAGCAGCAGCGCGTGTTCCTGGCGCGGGCGCTCGTCCGCCGTCCCCAGCTGCTGCTGCTGGACGAGCCCACGGCCGGGGTGGACGTCCGTACCCGCCACGAGGTGCTGCACCTGCTCTCGGACCTGAACGCCAGTGGCCTGACCATCGCTCTCACCACCCACGACCTCAACGGGATGGCGGCGCACCTGCCGCGCCTGGTGTGCCTCAACCGGGAGATCATAGGAACCGGTCCCCCGCGCCAGGTCCTGTCCCCGGCCGTGCTCGAGCGGACCTACGGCGCGCCGATGGAGGTGCTCGAGCACGGTGGCATGCCGGTCGTGGTCGACCGTCCGGCGCCGGCCAACGTCATCCCCATCAAGCGGGCTGCCGAAGGAGGCGGCTGAACCTTGTTCGAGCCCTTCCAGTTCGAGTTCTTCCGCCACGGCCTTCTGGTCGCGACGCTGGCCGGGGCCCTGTGCGGCCTGGTCGGGGTGTACGTGACCCTCCGAGGCATGAGCTACATCGGTCACGGCTTGTCGCACGCCATCTTCGGAGGCGCGGCGGCCAGCGCCGCCGTCTCCTTCAACTTCTATCTGGGGGCCGGTCTCTGGGGCGTCGCCTCCGCCCTGCTCATCGGCCGGGTGAGCCGGCGGCGGATCATCGGGGCCGACGCCGCCATCGGTGTCATCACCACCGCTTCGTTCGCGCTGGGGCTGGCCCTGGTCAACCGTTTCGGGCAGGTCCGCCAGAGCGTGGATGCGGCCCTGTTCGGAAGCATCCTCGGCGTCTCGATGACCGACGTGTGGGTGGTGGCCGGCGTGACCGCGCTGGCGGCCGCAATGGTGTTCTTCGGTTACCGAGCGCTCCTGTTCACCACCTTCGACCCCGAGGTGGCCGAGGCCTCGGGGGTCCGAACGGGGCGGGTTGACGCCGTGCTCATGCTCCTGCTGGCGGTGTCCATCCTGGCCACCATGAAGGTGCTGGGCGTCGTGCTCATCGCCGCGTCCCTCGTCATCCCAGCGGTGGTGGCCCGCATGCTCACCGACCGCTTCGCCCGGATGCTGTGGCTCTCGGTCCTGATCGGTGGCGTGTGCGGCTTCGTGGGCATGAACCTGAGCTATCACCTGGACGCGTCGTCGGGGGCGACGATCGTGCTGGTGGGCGGAATCCTGTTCGGCGTCGTGTTCGCGGTGACGGGCGAAAGGGGGCTCCGCCGCACGGCCAGCCTCGCCTCCCGCTCCCACCCCGAGGCGGCGGTTCCCACCGCGGGATAGGCCACTCCGCCCGCCGGTACCATTCCGGGATGCGGGTAGTCGCGCCAGGCCGAGTCGTCGCACGGGACAACACCCGGTCGCGCCGCTGAGCATGGGCCTCCCCTACGGATCCGCCTTGGTCACGGGCGCGTCGAGCGGTATCGGGCG
>JAIVIH010000057.1 GCA_020200615.1 Actinomycetota bacterium
CTCGAGGACGGCCCCGTTGACCTGCCCATTGACTTCGTGGAGCAGCGGGTGGCACGGGGCACGGGCGACGCCGTCTCCGTCGCCCTCACCGCCTTTCCCGACGACGACGACGACGGCGACCTCATCGTCCTCCCGGGGGACACGCCCCTCGTGCGCCCGTCGACCCTGGGTGGGCTGGTGGCCGAGCACCGTTCGGGCGACGCCGCCGCCACCCTGCTCACGGCCCGGCTCCCCGACCCGACCGGGATGGGCCGGGTGATCCGGGGCCGCGAGGGCCGGGTCAGCCACATCGTGGAGGAGCTGGACGCCACCGAGTCCGAGCGGGAGATCGACGAGGTGGCGACGTCCATCTACTGCTTCCGGCGCAACGTCCTGGCGCCCGCCCTCCGCCGTCTCAGCCCCGAGAACGCCCAGGGCGAGTACTACCTGACCGACGTCATCGCCGTGCTGTCCCAGGCCGGATACTGGGTGACGGCCCTGGAGACCGAGGACCCCACGGAGGCCTTCGGGGTCAACGACCGGGCCCAGCTGGCGTCGGCCGAAGGGGAGCTGCGGCGCCGGATCAACCGGCGCTGGATGAGGGCGGGCGTGGCCATGATCGACCCAGACCGCACCTACGTCGACGCCACCGTCCGCCTGGGCCCCGACGTCACCCTGTTCCCGGGCACCATGCTGCAGGGGCGCACAGTCGTGGGCGCCCGCGCTCAGCTGGGGCCCGACGTCCGCCTGGTCGACTGTGCCGTCGGCGAGGGGGCGACCCTGGAGAAGACCGTCGGATACGACGCCGAGGTCGGGCCCCAGGCGGTGGTGGGCCCGTTCGCCGTGCTCCGGCCCGGGAGCCACATTCCCCCGGATACGACGACCGGTCCCTTCTACACTGCTCTCCCATGACCCGGACCAAGGAGCTGACGCCGACCAAGAGGCTGCAGCTCTTCACCGGGGGATCCAACGTGCCCCTGGCCCAGGACATCGCCCGACACCTCGACGTCGACCTGGGTGACACCAACCTCTCCCACTTCGCCGACGGCGAGAAGCACTGCCGGTTCGGGGAGTCCATCCGGGGGGCCGACGTCTTCATCATCCAGACCCACAGCAGCCCGGTGAACGAGTCGATCATGGAGCAGCTGATCATGATCGACGCGGCCAAGCGGGCGTCGGCCAAGCGGATCACCGCCGTCTGCCCCTACTACGGCTACTCCCGGCAGGACCGCAAGGCCCGGGAGCGCGAGCCGATCACGGCCAAGCTCGTCGCCGACATGCTCAGCACGGCCGGGGTCGACCGGGTGGTGAGCGTCGACCTCCACTCGGGCCAGATCCAGGGCTTCTTCGATGTCCCCGTCGACCACCTCACGGCCATGCCCATCCTGGCCGACTACGTGCAGCAGAACGTGGGCGAGGACGTCGTCATCGTGTCTCCCGACGCCGGCCGGGTGAAGCTGGCCGAGCGGTTCTCCAGCCACCTGGGCGCGAGCCTGGCCATCATCCACAAGCGCCGGGAGATGACCTCGGCCAACCGGGTCGAGGCCCTGGATGTGGTCGGAGACGTGGACGGGCGGGTGTGCGTGCTGATCGACGACATGATCGACACCGCCGGCACCGTCTGTGCCGCGGCCGAGCAGCTCCGGGCCCACGGGGCGGTCGAGGTCCACGCCATGGCCACCCACGGGATCTTCTCCGACCCGGCCATCGACCGGATCAAGAACTCCCTGATCTCGCGGGTCGTGGTGACCGACACCCTGCCCCTCGCCGACGACCGTCGCATCGACAAGATCGAGGTCCTGTCCGTCGCCGGCATCATCGCCGACGCCCTCGACGCCGTGTTCCAGGACAGCTCGGTATCGGAGATCTTCGGAGGCGAGAACCAGTCCTGAGGCGCCGGCCTAGACTGGCTCCATGCAAGAGGTCTCGTTGGCCGCCGAAGCGCGGCAGGGTAAGGGAAGTCCGGCGGCTCGACGCCTCCGGTTGGAGGGCAAGATTCCCGCCGTCCTCTACGGGCACGGCATCGACCCCCAGGCCCTGACGGTCGACGCCCGATCCCTGCGGTCGGCGCTGACCCAGGAGGCGGGGATGAACGTCCTCCTGTCGCTGGACGTAAGCGGGACCCGGCACCTGGCCCTGGCCCGGCAGCTCCAACGCCACCCCGTGCGGGGCACCGTCTCCCACGTCGACTTCGTGGTCGTCGGGCGGGACGAGGTGGTCTCGGCCGAGGTGCCCGTGCGCCTGGTGGGAGAGGCCGACGAGGTCTCCAAGAAGGACGGCATGCTCGAGCAGCAGCTGTTCTCGGTCATGGTCCTCGCGACCCCGGCCAACATCCCGGCCCACCTCGACGTCGACGTCTCCGAGATGGAGGTGGGCGACTCCGTCAAGGTGGGCGATCTCCGCCTGCCCGAGGGCGTCACCACCGAGGCCGACCCCGACGACCAGGTCGTCATGGCCACCGCTTCTACCGTCGCCGCCCAGATCGCGGCCGAGGAAGCCGCAGCCGACGAGGCCGCGGCGCCAGAGGGCGAGGCCGAGGCGGCCGAGGGCGCCAAGGGCGACGCCGACACCTCGGAGGGCTAGGAGCTGCTCCGGCCCCGAGAGGGGGAGGCGGCCGACCTCCTGGCCGTCGGGCTGGGCAACCCCGGTGCGGAGTACGAGGGCACCCGCCACAATATCGGGGCTGACGTGGTCGCCCTCCTGGCCACCCGCCACGGAACCAACCTCCGCAGGAGCAAAGAGCGGGCCCTGACCGCCGAGGCGCGGCCCGACGGGCGGTTCCTGGCCCTGGCCTTCCCCCAGACGTTCATGAACCTCTCGGGCGAGTCGGTGGCCCGCCTGGTCCGGCGGTACGGAATCACCGATGACCTGCGGCGGCTGGTGATCGTGCACGACGAGCTGGACCTGCCCATCGGCCGCATCAAGATCAAGGAGGGCGGGGGGACGGCCGGCCACAACGGGCTCGAGTCCATCCGGAACCACCTGCACAGCGCCGACTTCCTGCGGGTGCGGATCGGCATCGGCAAGCCGCCGGGGAGCCGGATGGGCGCCGACCACGTCCTCCGCCGTCCCGGCAAGGGCGAGCGCATGGACCTCGAGGTGGCGGCCGAGGAGGCAGCCGACGCCGTGCTCTGCATCCTGGTCAACGGCCCCGAAGTGGCCATGAACCGGTTCAACTCCGAACGCTGAAAAAGGCTTGACTTGGCCCTTAGGGCCAGGTCGTATCCTTGAGTCGAGAGGAGGTGAGGAAGATGGCAGATGGAATCAGCGGCGGTGTCGGCTGTGGCTGCGGCTGCGGCGAGATGACCGTGGTCACGGACGCAGGCGAGGCCTGCGGCTGCGGCTGCGAGTGTTGCGCCGACGACACGCCCAAGACCCCCCCTCGTCCCCGGGCTGATCGGGACGTCCTCGGCCGTGATCGCCGTGCCCGAGCCGGCGCGCGCCTTCTTCGTGGCCGGCCTGGCCCACCTGCTGGACCGCCAACCCATCGTGGTGGCCGTCCCCACCACGGCCGAGGCGGAGCGGGTGGCCCACGACCTACGGGCCTACCTCGGCCAGCCGGGTGGGCCGGGCGGCGGCGGCGCCGACGCCACCAGCCCGGTCGAGGTCTTCCCCGCCTGGGAGACCCTCCCCTTCGAGCGGGTGAGCCCCAGCGTCGAGACCATGGGTCGCCGGCTGCGGGTGCTGTGGCGCCTGCGCCAGCCGGACCGGGCCCCCCGGGTGCTGGTGGCCCCCATCCGGGCTCTCGTGCAGCGGCTGGGCCCCCACGTGGAGGAAGTGGAGCCGGTGGTGGTCCGGCCCGGTGACCAGATCGACCCCATCCAGCTCGTCGAGCGCCTGGTCCTGGCCGGCTACCGGCGCGAGTACCAGGTGGAGCACCGGGGCGAGGTCGCTCGCCGGGGCTCGATCGTGGACGTGTTCCCGTCCACCGCCGACCGCCCCGTCCGCATCGACCTCTGGGGGGACGAGGTCGACCGGTTGTGCCGGTTCTCGGTCTCCGATCAGCGGTCGACGTCCGACGTGCCCGCCATCGAGCTGTTCCCCTGCCGGGAGCTGTTGCCCACGGACGAGGTCCGGGAGCGGGCCGCGGCCCTGGTGGGGAGCGAGCCGTGGGGACGGGAGCAGTGGGAGCGCCTGGCCGAGGGGGCGACGTTCGAGGGCATGGAGTCGTGGCTGCCGTGGCTGGGGGGAGAGCAGTCCGAGCACGTCCTGTTCGACCTCGTGGGACCGGGCGGCCTGGTGGTGCTGGTGGAGCCGCGGCGGATGCGGGACAGGGCCAAGGAGCTCCTGGAAGAGGAGGCCTCGCTGGCCGGCTCCCTGGCCCAGACTTGGGGGGCCTCAGCCGAGCGGGAATGGCCCCGGCTGCACCTTCCCTTCGACCGCCTGCTGGCCCATACCCGGGCCCCGGCCTGGACGATGGTCAATGCCGCCGAGGGGCCCGACACCATCGCCATCGGGGCGACGGGGTGGGACCCCGTCCTGGGGGACGCCGAGCGCCTGTCCCGCCAGGTGCGGGACCTGCTGTCCCGGGACGTCCGGGTGGTGGTGGCCGCCGACGGCGCCGGTTCCGCGGCCCGCATGTCCTCCCTCCTGGGGGAGCACGGCGCCCTTTTGCCAGTGCTGGAGGAGGGTGGGGCGACGGGCGCCCGCTCGGGTGTCACGGCCGGCGGCGGGGCTGGGGCCCCCGCCGCTTCGGAGGAGGGCGGGGCTGGGGCCCCGCCCGGGAGGCGGCGAAGCCGCCCATCAGGCATAGTTGTACAGCCCCTGGAGCGGGGGTTCGTGCTGGTCGACGCCAAGGTCGCCGTCCTCACCGAGGGGGACATCACCGGCCGGCGCCGGGCCCATCGCCGGCCCCGGCCCCGTCGGACCGACGCCCAGGGTTTCTTCGAGGACCTCCAGCCCGGCGACTACGTCGTGCACCACCACCACGGCGTGGCGAAATACGGGGGGATGGCCAAGCGGGCCATCGGGGGATCAGAACGCGACTACCTGCTGCTCGAGTACCGGGGGGGCGACAAGCTGTACGTCCCCTCCGACCAGATCGACGCCGTCCGGCACTACACGGGGGGCGACACCCCGTCGCTGAACCGCCTGGGGGGCGGCGACTGGCAGAAGACCAGGGCGAGGGTGAAGAGCGCGGTCCGGGAGATCGCCCAGGAGCTGGTGGTTCTGTACCGGCGGCGGATGGCCAGCGCCGGCCACGCCTTCCCCCCCGATACCCCCTGGCAGCGGGAACTGGAGGAGGCCTTCCCCTACCAGGAGACGCCCGACCAGCTCAAGGCCATCACCGAGGTCAAGGCCGACATGGAGGAGCCGGTGCCCATGGACCGGCTGGTGTGCGGCGACGTGGGCTTCGGCAAGACCGAGGTGGCCATCCGGGCCGCGTTCAAGGCCGTGCAGGACGGCAAGCAGGTGGCGGTGCTGGTGCCCACCACCCTGCTGGCCCAGCAGCACTTCGGCACGTTCTCCGAGCGCTTCGCCGGCTACCCCGTCCGGGTCGAGGTGCTGTCCCGCTTCCTCACGCCGGGCCAGGCCAAGAAGGTGGTGGAGGGCCTGGCCGACGGGTCGGTGGACGTGGTCGTGGGCACCCACCGACTGCTGTCGGCCGACATCCGCTTCCGCAACCTCGGCCTGCTGGTGGTGGACGAGGAGCAGCGCTTCGGGGTGACCCACAAGGAGGCCATCAAGAAGCTCCGCACCAACGTGGACGTCCTCACCCTCACGGCCACGCCGATCCCACGCACCCTGGAGATGAGCCTCACCGGCATCCGGGACCTCACCCTGCTCAACACCCCCCCGGCCGAGCGTCAGCCCATCCTCACCTACGTGGGCGAGTACGACGAGCGGGCCGCCACCGAGGCCATCCGGCGGGAGCTGTTGCGGGAGGGCCAGGTGTTCTTTGTGCACAACCGGGTCCAGGACATCGACCGGGTGGCGGCGAGGCCCTGCTGGAGCGGATGGTGCTCGACTTCTGGGAGGGCGCCTACGACGTCCTGGTCTGCACCACGATCATCGAGTCGGGCATCGACATGCCCACGGTCAACACGCTGGTGGTGGACAGGGCCGACCTCATGGGCCTGGGCCAGCTCCACCAGCTGCGGGGGCGGGTCGGCCGGGCCGGCCAGCGGGCGTACGCCTACCTCTTCTTCCCACCCGACCGGTAGCTCACGGAGGAGGCCTACGAGCGGCTCAAGACCATCGGCGAGCAGACCGAGCTGGGGTCGGGGTTCAAGATCGCCATGCGTGATCTCGAGATCAGGGGTGCCGGGAACCTGCTCGGCCCCAGCCAGTCGGGCCACATCGCCGCCGTGGGCTACGACCTCTACGTGCAGATGGTGGCGGAGACGGTGGCCGAGCTGAAGGGCGAACCCGTTCGGGAGCCGGCGGAAGTGCGCCTCGACGTCCCCGTCGACGCCAACCTGCCTCCCGACTACGTGGCCCGCGAGGAGCAGCGGCTGGAGGCGTACCGGCGCCTGGCCACCGTCACCAGCCTGGCCGAGGTGGAGGACATCCGCACCGAGTGGGTCGACCGCTACGGGCCTCCGCCGGAGCCGGCCGAGGCCCTCCTGCGGGTGGCCCGCCTGCGGGCGGAGTGCGCTCGCCTCGGGGTCCGGGAGGTCAACGTCTCCCGCGGCGTGGCCCGGCTGGGGCCCATCTCGCTCCTCACCAGCCAGCGCATCCGGCTGCAGCGCCTGATCCGGGATGCGGTCTACAAGGAGGACCTCGCTCAACTCGTGGTGCCCATCCCCCGGACGGCAGACCCGGCCGAGGCCCTGACCGTGCTCCTGGGGGCGTTGGTACCGGCGGAGCAGACGCCGGTACTATCAACGACACCGTGAACCGACGTTCGACCCCCTGTTCCGTCGCGCTCGCTCTGGGTCTGGTGTTCCTGCTGGCCGGATGCGGCTCGGCCACGCCGTTCGCGGCCAAGGTCGACGGCATCACCGTCAGCCAGGACGACCTCGAAGCGGAGATGCGCTTCATCGCCGCCAACGAGCCCTATCTCAAGTCGATCGAGTCCCGGGTGCAGGTCCGAGGAAGTGGTCAGGGCACGTTCGACGCCGCCTTCACCGGCCAGGTTCTCGGGCGTCAGATCCAATACGTGCTCGTCGACCGGGAGATCGAGCGCCGGAAGATCGTGATCTCGCCGAGCGAGCTGACGTCGGCCAGGACGGCGGTGACCGAGCAGGCCGGCGGCGAGGAGATCCTCAAAGGCTTCCCCAAGGAGTACCAGGACACCCTGGTGGAGCGGGCGGCACGGGTCGACGCCCTCACCGTCGCCCTCGCCGGCAGCAAGGCCACCGGTGACGAGGCGGCCAAGGCCTATTACGACAGCCACAAGGATGAGTTCTCCCAGGCCTGCGTGAGCCACATCCTGGTCGCCAGCAAGGAGAAGGCCGACCAGGTCAAGGGCAGGCTGGCCGGAGGCGAGGACTTCGCCGCCGTGGCCCGGGCCGAGTCGAGGGACACCCAGAGCAAGGACCAGAACGGCGAGCTGGGGTGCGAGATCAGCGCCGACACGGTGTCCGTGCCCGAGTTCGTCCAGGCCGTAATGAGCCAGCCCATCAACGAGGTGGGCAACCCCGTGCAGACCCAGTTCGGGTTCCACCTCATCAAGGTCACCTCGCGGACGGTGCCGCCGTTCGACAAGGTCGTCGCCCAGGCCCGGGAGCGGGTGGTCACCGGCAGCCGGAGCAAGCTTCAGGACTGGCTCAACGGCGCCGTGGAGAAGGCCAAGATCACGGTCAACCCCAAGTACGGGACCTTCGACAAGAAGGCCCTCACCGTCGTGCCTCCGGCCGCGCCCTCGACCACGGTTGCGCCCCAGTCGAGCACCCCGCCCGGGAGCGGAATCCAGCCCCTGCGTCCGTAGGAGGCGTGCCTCCCGCCATCGTCGTCGTGGGCCTCGGGCCGGCCGGTCCCGACCTCCTGTCCGGTGCCGTGCGATCCGCCATCGACCGGGTGGAGAGGCGGTTCGTGCGCACCTCGCGCCATCCCTCGGCCGCGGCCGTGCCCTCGGCCACCACGTTCGACGCGCTGTATGACAAGGCCGGCTCCCTGGAGGAGGTCTACGCCGGGATCGTGGAAGCCCTGGCCGAGGCCGCCGCCGAAGAAAGCCCCGTGCTCTATGCCGTCCCCGGCTCGCCCATGGTGGCCGAGCGCACGGTGGAGTTGCTGCTGGCCAACCCGCGGCTGGAGGTCGAGGTGCTGGCCGGGATGTCCTTCCTCGACCTGGCGTGGGCCCGGCTGGAAGTCGACCCCGTGGCTGCCGGAGTACGGCTGGTGGACGGCCACCGCTTCGCGGTGGAGGCCGCCGGCGAGCGGGGGCCGCTGCTGGTGGCGCAGTGCGACTCCACCGCGGTCCTGTCCGACGTAAAGCTGGCCGTCGAGGGCGAGCCCCCGGCGGAGGTCACCGTCCTCCACCACCTCGGGCTTCCCGACGAGCGGGTCCGGACGGTGGCGTGGGCCGATCTGGACCGCGAGGGCGACGTCGACCACCTCACGACCCTGTACATCCCCGAACTGGCGGCCCCCGTGGCCGGCGAAGTCGCCCGTTTCGCCGAGCTGGTGCGCACGCTGCGCCAGCGGTGCCCGTGGGACCGGGAGCAGACCCACCAGTCCCTGACCCGTCACCTGCTGGAGGAGACGTACGAGGTTCTCGACGCTGTCTCCGAGCTGGACGCCGGGGGGGCGGGGAGCGGCTATCCCCACCTGGAGGAGGAGCTGGGCGACCTGCTGTTCCAGGTCGTCTTCCACGCCACCCTCGCTGCCGAGGCGGGCGAGTTCACCCTGGCCGACGTGGCCCGCGGGGTGCACGACAAGCTGGTGGGGCGTCATCCCCACGTGTTCGGGGACGTGCAGGCGGACACGGCGGGGCAGGTGATGCGCAACTGGGAGCACCTCAAGCAGGCCGAGAAGGGCGCCGCCAGCCTGATGGACGGCCTCCCCGGGCACTTCCCCTCCCTGCTGTACGCCCACAAGGTCCAGCGCAAGGCGGCGTCGGTGGGCCTGGAGCCGGTGTCGGCGGGTGCCGGGGCGCCGGGCTCGGCTATCGGTGACCTCCTGTTCCAGGTGGTGAGCCAGGCCCGGGAGGCGGGGGTGGATCCCGAGGCCGCCCTGCGAGCCACGACCGTGCGTTTCCGGGACCGTTTCGTGGAGGTCGAGCGGCTGGCCCGAGAGCGGGGCGTGGACCTGCGGTCCGCCGCCCCCGAGGTGGTCGCCGGCCTGTGGGCCGAGGCTCAGGCCAGCTCCCCCGCCTCCGCCTGACGTCGCTCCTCCCACACCCCGGCGCCCGGGCACGTGCTGCGGGCCCGGCAGTAACGGCAGCGCGGACAGGGCGTGACCTCGGCCTGTCGCTGCCCCGACCGCAGCTCCGCCATCTTGCGGGCCCCGTCCAGCGTGCGCCGGAGGGCGACCTCGAGGGTGTCCGGGGTCACGTCCTCGGCGTGGAAGCTGGCCGAGTCGAGGTAGTAGCTGGCGACCCGGAAGGGGGGCACGCCGATGCGGATGGCCTGCACGAGGGCGTAGAACCGGAGATCGTCCAGGTGGGCCGGGTACCGGCCTCCCGTCTTGAGGTCCACGAACAGGCAGCGCGCCTCCGTCCCCACGGCCCGGCCCAGGGCGAGGTCGATCTTGCCCTGGAGGACCACCCTCCCGCCGCACAGGTCGGCCCGCACCCGCAGCTCGGTCCGGGGCCACCAGGCGGGCGAGATCGGCGGCCAGCACTCCAGGAAGGTGGCCACTCCGTTGGCCGCGCCGGCCCGCAGCTCCGCCCGTCCCGCGGGGAGGAGGGTGGCCAGGAACGACCCCAGCGGTCCCGCCTCGTCGGCTGCCAGTTGGGCCATGGCGTGGTCGACGAGTTCGAGGGGCATCGGCGTGTCGTCGACGGCGATCGACAGCTGGATGGCCCGGTGGGTCACCTCTCCCTCGGCCATGGCCACGCTCCACGGCCCCAGCGGGCCGAGCTCGGCCAGGTAGTGGGCCTCGCAGGCGTGGACCTGGGCCAGCCCGCTCTTGGCCAGCCACAGGACGTCGGGAGCAAGGGCCTCGGCCAGGGGGGCGAGCGCCTCCTCGGTCCGGGCCCGCAGGTCGGTGGCCGCGGCCGGGTCGAAGTGGGGACGGGGTTGACCGAGGGCCATCAGGTCCTCCGTCACCCGGCGCTGGGCGAGCGTGAGCGCCGCCCCGTTCATCGGGCGTCAGCGGCGCCGGCGGAGGCTGGCCGCAGCCAGGGAGCCGAAGATGGCGACCGCCCCCGTTCCCAGCGTCGCCAGCAAGAACGTGGCGAACCCGACCCTCACGAACTGCGGCGGGTTCTGGCCCCGGCCGGTGTACTCGTGGAGAAGGTGGCGGACGGCGAGAAGGCTGCCGACGGCGACGATGACGGCCAGCACCACGATGACGGCCAGCGCCATGCTGATGAGCCGGTCGTGGACCGGCGAGGGCGTGCGGCCGAGGAGGCCCGGGAGCGACATCAGGACGAGCCCGGACACGAGCAGGAGCATGGTCGTCGGGCCCAACCGGGCGAAGGGGATGCCCAGCCGG
>JAIVIH010000304.1 GCA_020200615.1 Actinomycetota bacterium
TCCGGTCGAGGCACTCCAGGTCCAGCGTCACGTGGCCCTCGAGCAGGTCGTTCACATTTGTCACGCTCGCCATGGCGACCACCCCCGCGAGGACAGCCTCGGACCCACGTCCGGCGCGCGAAAGCTACGTCACTCGACGACGAGTCGCTCTCGGCGGTCCGAGGCTGGCCTCACTGGAAGGCCGTTTGTAAAGACGGCCATAACAGAGGAGCCCTAGCTCCGGGGTGCCTCCAGGCACTCGACCCCGGCACTGCCCACGGTGGCCGAATGGTCGGTGCCGGGTTGGATGTCCAGCCTGTCGCCCGGGCTCAGCTCGATGTCGCCGTCGGTGCGGGTGTGGAACACGATCCCGCCGGAGACGCAGTACAGCACCTTGTGGTAGCCGTGGGCGTGCCAGCCGTACCGGTCGCCAGGCCCGTTGCCCCACCCGTGAGGGTCGAGGCCCTCGGCCCGCATGGTCCCTTCGAGGTCGGCGCGAGAGGGCACCGGTCCCTCGCAACGCTCGACCGACGCCGCCACAGGTCCAAGCCTGACACGATGGGCCCGTGATCGTCACCCCCGAGATCGACCGGTACGCCGAGGAGCACACCAGCCCCGAGCCCGACATGCTCGCCGCCCTGGCCGCCGAGACCAGGGCCTTCTCCGAGAGTCACGGGATGCTCGTGGGGTCGGCCGAGGGTCGGTTCCTGGAGCTGCTGGTCTGGCTGAGCGGGGCTCGGAACGTTCTGGAGATCGGTACCTTCACCGGCTATTCGGCTCTCGCCATGGCCGCCGCCCTCCCTCCCGACGGCCGGATCGTCACCTGCGAGATCAACGAGGAGCACGCGGCCATGGCCCGGCGCCACATCGAGGCCAGTCCCTACGCCGGACAGGTCGAGGTCCGGTTGGGGCCCGCGCTCGAGACGGTGGCGACCCTTGACGGCCCCTTCGACCTCGTCTTCATCGACGCCGACAAGGTCAACTACTCGAACTACTACGAGGCTGTAGTGCCCAAGCTGGCGGATCGGGGGCTGATCGTGGCCGACAACGTGCTCTGGAGCGGAGCCGTCCTCGACCCAGGGAACCAGACCGACGACACCGTGGGCATCCGCGCCTTCAACGAGCGGGTCAGACACGACCCTCGGGTCGTGTCGGTGATGCTCACGATACGCGACGGAGTCACCGTCATTCGCCGCGCCTGAGCCCCCTTCCGCCCGGGCGACTGCGACCATGGGGCGTGTCGCGACGTTGGGCGCTGGTCATGGCTGCCGTTCTGGCCGCCTGTAGCTCGGGGGACCGGGCGGAGCTGGGCAAGGGCGGACCCGCCGCCCCGTCCCAAGCCACGACGACCGCGGGCGCGGAACCGGCGCCCGCCTCCACGTCGTTGCCGGCCGCCACGCGCCCCTCGTGCCCGAGCGTGCCGGAACGGCGGCCGCCCGATCCCGCCCGGCCCCGGTACGTCCTGAACATGGACGTCCAGCCGCCGACCGGCTTGGTGCAGGGCACGGTCGACGTGCGCTTCACCCCCGACCTGGACACGGACCGGCTCGTCTTCCGCCTGTGGCCCAACGGTCCCCGCCAGCAGGGGTTCGGGGCCCGCATGGAAGCGGGTCCGGCCGAGGTCGACGGGCGGCCCGCCGAGTCATCGCTCGAGGAGCCGACGGTGTTCGTCGTCCGCCCTGCGGCGGCGCTGCGGGCCGGCCAGACGGTCCAGGTCAGGCTGCCCTGGCGACTGCAGCTGCCATTCAACGCCCGGGACCGGCTCTCGTCCGAACGTGAGTCCATCCGCATGGGCTCGTTCGTCCCGCTCCTCGAGTGGGAGCCGGGAACCGGTTGGGTCACGGAGCCTCCAACCACCCGCTTCGCCGAGGCCTCCACCGCTCCAACCGCCGACTTCGACATCACCGTGACCAGCCCGCCCGGTTTCGGCGTGATCGCGACCGGCACCCCCGACGGGCCGGGTCACTGGACGGCCACCGCCATGCGCGACGTCTCGGTGGCCGTCGGTCGGTTCACTACCGTGACCGGTACCGCCAACGCTCCCGACCCCGTCCAGGTCACGGTGGGAGTGGATGCCGCCGTTGGGGAGTCACCGCAGCCCTATCTCGACCGCGGTATCGCCGTCCTCGAGGCCAGCAGCCGGCGGTTCGGTCCCTATCCGTGGCCGGCCTTCGCCGTGTCCGTCACTCCCGGGATCAGTACGGGCGTCGAGTACCCCGGCCACATCCTCCACGGCCCGGGAACGGCCACCGACATCCTCACCCACGAGGTCGGCCATCAGTGGTTCTACAGCCTGGTGGGCAACAACCAGGCCCGCGACCCGTGGCTGGACGAGGCCCTCACCACCTGGGTGGAGGCCCGCTACGAAGGGACGGTGGAGGACTACCGCGCCCGACCCATCCCCGCCGGGGCCCGGGGCCGCACGACGGCTCCCATGACGTTCTGGGACCAGCGCGACGACTTCTACGTGGGCGCCTACGTTCAGGGCGCGCAGGCCCTGGCTGCTCTGGGAGAGCCGGACCTGGTCGACTGCGCCCTCCGCATCTTCGCCGCCCAGAACGCCTACCGCATCGCTCGGGCCGCCGACTTCGTGACTGCGGCGTCGGCCGTCTTCCCCGACGCCGCCTCCGTGCTGGCCGGGTACGGGATCCGGCCGTGAGACGGCCCGGAGTGGGGAGAACGGTTGTCGCCTTTCTGGTCAGCCTGGTCCTGGCGTCGGCCTGCGGCACCGGTGCTGGGAGCGGAGACGCAGCCTTGAGCCGGGGTTCCGGCCGGGGACCGACGTCCACGGCGGGGCCAACGCCGGCGACGGCACCGAGACCGCCCCTCACGCCCGTTCCCCAGGGTCCCGGTGCCCTGATCACGCCATCGGGGGTGGTGGTTCCCGTCGTCTCCCGGGAGAGCGGCAACTGGACGGTGACCACCCCCTGCGGCCGGAGTGCGGTCGTCGCCGGGGGGACCTTCGTTCCGTCGTCCGCCATCGTGATCGACCCGGGGCACGGCGGCACCGATCCCGGGGCCATGTCGCCGTCCGGCCTCGTCGAGAAGGGCGTCAACCAGGCTGTGGCGACGTACGCCAAGGCCGCGCTCGAGGCCGCCGGGGTCTCGGTGCTGCTCACCCGCACGGCCGACTACGACGTCGAGCTCTCCCTGCGGGCCGACATCGCCAAGGCCGTCACCGCCCGGGCCTTCGTGTCCGTGCATCACAACGCCGAGCCCGACGAAGCGTGGCCGCGACCGGGCTCGGAGACCTACTACCAGATCGGGTCAGCCGACTCCAAGCGGCTCGCCGGCCTGATCTACGAGGAGGTGGTGAAGGCACTGAGCGGGTTCCAAGTCGCATGGGTGGCAGACCGCGATGCAGGGGTCAAATACCGCCCCGGGCGCCGCGGCGACTACTACGCCGTCCTCCGACAGCCGGCGCCCGTTGTCAGCGCCCTGGTCGAGTTCGCCTTCATCTCGAACCCTCCTGAGGCCGAGCTCGTGGCCCGGGCCGACGTGCAGCGGCTGGAGGGCGAAGCCATGGCCCGGGGGATCGTGCGCTACCTGACCACCAACGACCCGGGATCCGGGTTCGTGGAGCCCTATACCCGGCCCGACCCACCACCCGGACCGGGCGGGCCGCCTCCGCCCACCTGTCCCGACCCCGCCCTCTGAGCCGGGCCGTATCCTGGTGATCGCTGTGGGGTACCGCCTGGCTGCCGCCTTCGCCGTCGCCCTCCATCTGGCCTACATCGTGTTCGTGCTGGCCGGAGGATTCGCCGCGTGGAAGTGGCCGAGGCTGCTGCGCCTGCACCTGCCCTCGCTGGCGGTGAGCGCGGCCCTGGCCATCACGGGGATGGAATGCCCGCTGACGGGAGTGGAAAAGGGCCTACGCCGGCTGGCCGGCGACGCCCCCTACGACGGCGGCTTCGTCTCCCACTACATCGTGGAACCGATCCACGCCGCGGGGACGACGCCACCCATCCGGACGGGCCTGCGCATCGCCGTCATCTCCCTCACCGTCCTCGCCTACGCCGGCTTCGTCACCCGGCGCCGCTCGGCCGCAGGCGGAGCTACCGCGACCTGCCGGTGAGGTTCCTCCTTCTCTTCTCCCTCACGGCCCTGCTGCCGGCGCCGGTGGCGTCGGCCCAGGAACCGCAGGAGGAGGTCGTCATCCAGGGCCGCGGCTGGGGCCACGGCGTGGGTCTGGCCCAGGACGGCGCCTACGCCATGGGCGTGGCCGGGGCCGACGTCTTCGAGATCCTCGGCACGTTCTACCCGGGCACATCCTTGGGACGCCAGGGTGGAACGGTCCGGGTGAGCCTCGAGGCCGCGCCGTCCTCCATCGTGGTCAGCTTTCCCTCGGGCGGGGAAGTGCACGGCTCGGGCGACGCCCCCGGATTTCCCGTGACCGTCAGCCCCGGGGGCAGCGTCGGGGTCTCCTACGGCGAGGGCGGCTACCGGGCCGCACCCCACGACGGCGCGTCCGCCGCCCCTACCCCCGAACCCGAACCGGCACCGCCTTCCGAAGCGCCGGCCCCCTCGCCGCCAACCACGGTTCCCTCGCTGCTCGGCCTCATACCCCTGCCCAGCCCGACGACCGTGCCGCCCACGCCGCCGGTCACCGCCGCGCCCCCGGCACCGGAAGAGCCGTCGGAGCCCACCTCGGAGGGACCGCTCCTGGCCGTACCACGCGAAGG
>JAIVIH010000058.1 GCA_020200615.1 Actinomycetota bacterium
AGCAGCAGGTTGGCCAGGGTCGTCTTTCCCTCGCCGCTCTCCCCCACCAGGGCCAACTTGGCGCCCGGCTCGACCGTGAAGCTGACGCCGTGCAGGACGGGACGGCCGCCCTGGTAGTGGAACGACACGTTCCGGTATTCCACCCGCCCCCGGGTGACCTCGAGCTCCCCGGCTTCCTCGGCGTCGACGATCGTCGGAACCTGGTCCATCACGGCAAAGAAGTCCTTGCTGTCGGCCGCGGCCCTTTGAATCTGGTCAACCACGAAGGAGGAGGCGAACAGAGGGAACTGCGCCTGAAGCGAGAGTTGAAGCATTAGGACCACAGTGCCGATCGACTGCTGAATTGGGCCGAATTGGCCGTCGAGGGCCTGCCAGATGATGATGGCGTAGATGCCGAAGAAGATGACATTCAAGCTGAGGCCCCGCCAGACGTCGTCCCGGTGCCATTGCCTCGACTGGATCTTGGTCTGGGCCTCGATCGAGCGGCGGGCGTCAGCGAAGATCCTGCTCTCCAGCCGTTCGTGCACGAACGACTTCACCACCCGGATGTTGCCGATGACCTCGATGAACCGGCCGTTGGCATAGTCGGTCTCCTGGTTGATCCCGGCCTGCTTCTTCTGCCAGCTTCGGCTCGTTCTGGTGGTGAGCCAGATGTACAGCGGGAAGAGCACGGCCAGGAGGAGGGCCACAAGCGGCGAGTAGCGGGCCAGGATGACCAGGGTGAAGGCGCTGGACAGGAAGAACCCGATGAAGTTGTTGGCCATTGTCTGAATGAGCTGGGAGATCCCGGCGATGCTTCGTTCGAGTTTGCTGGTGATGCCGCCGGTTATGGCGTTGTCGTAGTACTCCAGCGGAAGCTCGAGGAGGTGGTCGTAATAGCGCTGGCTCAACAGGGTCTGGAGCTTGGCCCCCAACAAGTCTCCGATATAGCCCTGGATGTTGGTGATGAAAGAAATGAGGACCCCGGCCGAGAACAAAAGTGCCAGGAGGAAGACGAAGTGACTGGTCGCCACCGATTGACCTGATCCGCGTTTGACGACTGCATCGACCAGATACTTGAGCAGGAAAGGATTGGCCTGGTTGAGAAGGGCCACGACGATGACGAAGAAAGCCGTGGCCAGGTAGTACCGCTTCAGTACCCACGTATAGCGAATTATCTTGAGAATGGCCCGCACGGCGGTACCCTAGCGAGAGCGTCCGCTCGCCTGAGGGGCATTACCGGACGTCCTCTCCCCTGGTTACCATCAGCCCGGAGATGACGCCGTTGGTGGCGGGCGGGCTCGTGTTCTTCACCTCGGGTTCCGTCCTCGTGCTCGAGATCCTGGCCAGCCGGTTGCTCGCGCCGTACGTCGGCGTCTCCCTGGAGAGCTACACGGCGATCATCGGCACCGTGCTCGCGGGGATCGCCGCCGGTACGTGGATCGGCGGCTACGTCGCCGATCGCTTCGACCCCCGCCGGGTCCTCGGCCCCCTGATCGTTCTGGGCGGCGGGCTGTGCCTGGCCGTGGTGCCCTTCGTGCGGGCCGTAGGAGGCTCGACCACCAGCGGCGGATCGGGAGGGGTCGTCCGCCTGGCCCTCGCCGGCTTCTTCGCTCCGGCTGCGGTGCTGAGCGCCGTCACCCCGACAGTGGTGAAGCTTCAGCTCCGCGATCTCGCGGTCACGGGCCAGGTGGTGGGTCGGCTGTCGGCCCTCGCCACGGCGGGCGCCATCGCCGGTACGTTCCTGGCCGGCTTCGTGTTGGTCGAGGCCGTGGCCACCACGACCTCCATCCTCCTGATGGGCGCGTTGGTCATGACCGCCGGCGCCGCCGTCTGGCTTTGGCTGACGGCCGCGGGCGGCCGCGTTCTCGTGATCGTCGGAGCCATCGCCGCTGCGGGAGCGAGCCTCGGCGCGGCGGTGGGCGATCCCTGCGACGTCGAGACCGTCTATCACTGCGCGCGAGGCGAGACCGACGATGACCGACCCGGGGGCCGCTTTCTCGTACTGGACACCCTGTTACACAGCTACGTGGACCTTGACGACCCGACCCACCTCGAGTTCCGCTACGCCAAGGTCTTCGCCGACGTGATCGCTGCCGCCACCCCGGCGGGGCCCCTGAACGTCCTTCACGTGGGCGGAGGCGGCTTCACCATGCCCCGGTACCTCCGGTCCGTCCGTCCGGGATCGACAAGCTTGGTCCTGGAGATCGATCGCGGGGTGGTCAACCTCTCGCGGGAGAGGCTCGGCCTGAGGACCGGGCCCGACCTCCAGGTGCGAATCGGTGACGCCCGCAGGTTCGTGCCCGACCTCCCGGAGGGCGGTCACGACCTGGTGTTGGGGGATGCCTTCGGCGGGCTGGCGGTCCCGTGGCACCTCACCACGATCGAGTTCGCGCAGGGACTCGACGCCACTCTCGGGCCGGCCGGCATCTACGTCGTCAACGTCATCGACCACCCGCCCACGCGGTTCGCCCGGGCCGAGGTGGCCACCCTGTTGAAGGTTTTCGAGGAAGTGGTCGTAGTCGCCCCCCAGGGCATGATCGACAACGAAAGAGGCGGCAACTTCGTCCTGGCTGCCAGCGACAGCCCGATCGATGAAGAGAGGCTCCGGGCGCTCATCGCGCGTCGGGGCGGCGAGGAGGTGGTGGTGGCCGGTGCCGCCTTCGCCGGGCGCGCTCCCGTCCTCACCGACGACCACGCCCCCGTGGACCAGTGGCTCGCTCGGTCCCGCCGAGTCGGTTAAACGACGGTGAGGAACGACGTCATCTTCGGTGGCGGCGGCGACGACGACGTAACCGGCGGCGAGGGCCACGACACCATCTGTGGCGGGTCGGGCGCTGACCGGATCACCGGAGCGGGGGGCGAGGACCTTTCAGAACGACCCGTCCCCGAGCTGCGACGTCATCGTCTGACGCCCTCCAGCTGCTAGGACGCGTCCCGAGATCGAGTCCGACGGAGGACTTCTGCTTCGACGACTTCGGGAGTCGGAGAGACCACCGCGATCTGGCCGCTCGTCTCGTCCAACCGGAGGAAAGCGTCGTGGACCTCCACCGCGAGGACGGCCAGCTGGGTCGGGTCGGACGGAACCCCCGCATGCGAGAAGCGATCCTGGTTCTGACCTAGGAACGTCGCCGCGCTGCGGACGGCGGCGTGTCGGTTCCGGTCGGCGTCGGTGGCCGGGGTGAAGCGCCAGCGGCGCGCTTGGCGGGCAATGGCGGCCTTCTCATCGTCATCGGGGTAGAGCCCGGCCGCGGGGAAGACCCGGCAGTCGTAAGTGCGGCAGGTCCGGGGCCGGTCGTCGTAGATGGAGCATCGGTTCTCGACGAGCATCGGGCAGTGGCCGTTCTCGTCGTAGCCCAACAGAACGTGCCCCTTGGGAAGCCCGGGCGCCGGGAACAGCAGCTGGCGTGGGATGCGGCTGAGCGTCTTCGTCTCATCGGGCTCGATGTCGACGAACTGCGAGGACGTGCAGCACGCGGTGCACTCGCCGCAGGGGACGTCAGATGCACGTTCGCCCCGGAGCGCGCTCTGCATGTCTGACAGCCAGGACGAGAAGCTTCCGGCGGACAGCTCCCGATGGTTCTGGGCGTCGTCGCCTTCAGAGCCGGCGCTCACCGCGGCAGGCTACCCACCCATCCGGGCCCTGGACCGGGCCGGGTAGGGTCCGTCCCATGGCCAACGCCGCCCAGTTCATCTTCACCATGCGGAAGGTCAGCCGCTTTCACCCTCCGGACAAGGAAGTGGTGAAGGACATGACCCTGGCGTTCTTCCCCGGCGCCAAGATCGGGGTCATCGGCCCCAACGGGTCGGGGAAGTCGTCGCTGCTGCGCATCATGGCCGGGGTGGACGACGGCTACACGGGGGAAGCTCGCCTCTCTCCTGGCTTCACCGTGGGGCTCCTCGAGCAGGAGCCCCACCTCGACCCCGCCAAGGACGTCAAGGCCAACGTGATGGAGGGTGTGGGCGCGGTGGCCGACCTCCTGCGTCAGTACGACGAGGTCCTTGGGCGCTACGCCGATCCCGACGCCGACTTCGACAAGATCGGCGAGGACCAGGCTCGCCTGGAAGCCGAGATCGAAGCCAAGGGCGCCAACGACCTCGAGCGCCAGATCGAGATCGCCATGGACGCCCTCCGTCTTCCTCCGGGAGACGCCGAGGTTGCCACCCTGTCCGGTGGCGAGCGGCGGCGCGTCGCGCTGTGCCGCCTGCTGCTGTCCAAGCCCGATCTGCTGCTCCTCGACGAGCCCACGAACCATCTCGACGCGGAGTCGGTGGCGTGGCTGGAGCGGACGCTCCAGGAGTACCACGGGACGGTGGTCGCCATCACCCACGACCGGTACTTCCTCGACAACGTGGCCCGCTGGATCCTGGAGCTCGACCGGGGCCGGGGCACGCCGTTCGAAGGCAACTACACCGGATGGCTCGAGCAGAAGCAGGAACGTCTCCGTCTCGAACAGAAGGCCGACAGCGCCCGGGCCAGGATCCTTCAGCACGAGCTCGACTGGGTCCGCATGGCACCCAAGGCCCGCCTCGACGCTTACGACAAGCTCTACGCCGAAGCCCGCGGCGCCGGTGGCGCAGGCAACCGCCTGGAGATCGCCATCCCCCCCGGGGAGCGCCTGGGCGACCTCGTCATAGAGGTGAGCGGCCTGGCCAAGGCCTACGACGACCGCTTGCTCTTAGCGCAATCGGGTGCACCTGGCCAAGATGCTCCGGCGCGGCGGCAACGTCCTGCTGCTGGACGAGCCCACCAACGACCTCGACGTGGACACGTTGCGGGCCCTGGAGGAGGGCTTGGAGTCGTTCCCCGGATGCGCCGTCATCATCAGCCACGACCGGTGGTTCCTCGACCGCATCTGCACCCACGTGCTCGCCTTCGAGGGAGACAGCCGGGCGACCTGGTTCGAAGGAAACTTCAGCGAGTACGAAGCCCGGCGGCGCAAAGAGCTGGGCGCCGCCGCCGACCAGCCTCACCGCATCCGGTACAAGCCCCTCGTGCGCTAACCGGTGCCCTCGGGCAGGAGCTGATCGACCAGCCTGGAGACCTCGGCGGGGTCGAACGGCTCGTGCAGCAGTAGGCGCCGCACGAGAATGGGGCCGACCAGGCAGTCGGCGAGCAGGCCGAGGTCGATTTGCCCCGGGATCTCGCCGCTGACCACGCCTTCGGCCAGCAGGTCGACGAGCACCTGGCGCCGCTCGGCGGCCAGGCGGCGGTGGATGGTGAGGACCTCCGGGTCCCGTTCGGCCGCCTCGATGATGGCGGGCAGGCAGCTCGACCACGTCGAGTCCGCCATCGCCGTCGCCAGCGACTCGATCAGGGCCACGATCCGCTGTCGCAGCGACCCTTCCTCGGGAAGGGCCGGCATCGCCTTCAGGG
>JAIVIH010000305.1 GCA_020200615.1 Actinomycetota bacterium
TCACTGTCGTCGGCATGGCTGGGGACGGCATCGACCGTCTCAACCTGAAGATCACCAGCGCCGCCCTGAAGGAGATGCGCCAGGCCTTCCGGGTGTTCGCCCCCTTCCGGGCCGTGCCCAAGGTCACCATCTTCGGCTCGGCCCGCACCCTCCCCGCCGACCCCCTGTACGTGCAGACCCGGGACCTGGCCTCCGCTCTCGCTTCTGCGGGCTGGATGGTCGTCACCGGGGCGGGACCGGGGATCATGGCTGCGGGCGCGGAGGGCGCAGGTCGGGAGCACTCCATCGGGGTGAACATCCGCCTCCCTTTCGAACAGGACGCCAACGCCTTCATCACGGCCGACCCGAAGCTGGTGTCGATGAAGTACTTCTTCACCCGCAAGCTGATGCTCATGAAGGAGTCGGCCGGGTTCGTGGTGCTTCCCGGTGGCTTCGGAACCCTCGACGAGACGTTCGAACTGCTCACCCTGCTCCAGACGGGCAAGGCCGCTCCCGCGCCGCTGGTTCTGCTCGAGGTGCCCGGCGGGACGTACTGGAAGGCGTGGGAGCGGTTCATCAGCGACGAGCTGGCGGCCCGGGGCCTGGTGGACACCAACGACATGGAGCTGTGCCACGTCACCGAGGACGTGGGGGCGGCCGTGGCCGAGATCCTGGGCTTCTACCGGAACTACCACTCGATCCGCTACGTGGGGACGACGCTGGTCGTGCGCCTCCGGTCGGGCCCCACCCCCGAGGAGCTGGACGACCTGAACCGCCAGTTCGCCGACATCTGCGTCGAGGGCAAGCTGCGGTCGACGGGCCCGCTTCCGGCCGAGGTGGCCGACGACGACCATCTCGGCCTGGCCCGGCTGGCCTTTCGCTTCGACCGCATGAGCCACGGTCGCCTACGGGCCCTCATCGACGCCCTCAACCGGCTCTCCTCGGCCCCGCCCCTCACCGTGCCCGACATCGCCGCCACCTCGGCCGCAGGGACGCCTCCGGACGCCGGCGAGGTGACCATGCCTCCGGCCCTCGACCCCGCCCTGGCCGCACTCCTGGAACGAGCCGAGGCCGGCGATCCGGCAGCCGTGGCCACGGCCACGGCCCACCTGCGCTCGCTGCTGGAGGGTTGTTAGGCCCGGCCCGCCCGTATTTCCCGCTCAGGGGGCCGCTTGGGCCCACCACTCGTGCTCGAGACGGCCCAGCTCTGAGGACGGGCCCCGGTCGGTCACGGGCCACATCTCCTCGGCGATCTGCCGCCAGTTGGCCGTCGCCCGCAGCCGCCCGAGGATGGCGTACAGCCCCAGGTTGATGCGCTGGAGGATGACGAACGAGGCGGGCAGGTTGGTCCACCTCATGACGTCGCGAAACGGCCCCGCAGGGCCGGCCATGAACCGCCGGGCGGTGGCGCTGGCGTACTCGGCGGTCAGCGTGGCCACCTTGTCGTCCCGGACGAAGTCGTAATAGAGGCCGACGTACTCGGCCAGGCGCTCGTCGCTCAGGGGGGCGTTGGGCGCGAGGAAGCCGGCGTCCTCCACCGCAGCCCGGAAGGCGGCGATGTCGGGCTCCAGCACCATCGTCTGCACCATGCGCTGGAGCAGCCCGATCTCGGTGGCGTCGAACCGCTTGACCAGGCCGAAGTCGAGGAAGGTCACCCTCCCACCGGGAAGGAACAGGTAGTTGCCCGGGTGGGGATCGCCGTTGAAGGCGTGGAAGCGGTACAGGCTCCGGAACACGAAGCGGAAGATCGTCTCGGCGGCCAGATCTCTCTCCGGCTGCGACCAGGTCTCCATCTCCGAGAAGCGGGACCCCTCGGCCAGCTCGGAGGTGAGCACCCGGCCCGTGCTCAGGCCAGCGATCACCGGCGGGACGCTGATGAAGGGATGGCCCCGGAACCAGTCGGCGAAGAGCTGCTGGTTGACAGCCTCCTGGCGGTAGTCCAGCTCGTCCAGGAGCCGCACCCGCAGCTCCTCCACGATGGGCTCGGGCTCAAGGGCCGGGAACAGCAGGCTCATCATCTGCACCAGCGGTCCCACGTTGTCGAGGTCCGCCCGCATGGCGGCGTCCGCTCCCGGATACTGAACCTTGACGGCGACGGCGATTCCGTCGCGGGTGATGGCCCGGTGAACCTGCCCGATGGAGGCGGCGGCAACCGGCACCGGATCCCACTCCTCGAACAGGCGGTCGGGCGGGCTGCCCAGCTCCCGCTCGATGACCCCGGCGGCAAGCTCGCCGCTCATGGGTGGTGCCTCCTGCTGGAGCTGGGCCAGCGAGCTGCGGACGTGCTCGGGCAGGCCGTCGTCCAGGAAGCTGGCCAGCTGGCCGACCTTCATCAGGACGCCCTTCATGGACCCCAGCGTCTCGGTGACCTCGGCCGCGGTCCGAATCTGCATCCGCTCGTCCAGCTCCTGGCGGCGTTCGGCCGACGCGAAGACCTGGCGGGCCCGGGTGCTGGCGTAGGCCCCGCCCACGCGTGTCGCCAGGTGGGCCACCTCCGCCCCCCGACCCTGTCGTGACGTGGTCAGGGCGATGACCTTCCGGCTGGCGCGCCGGCGCGCTCGGACCGACCGGTAGGCCACGAGGGCCGCCACCACGACCAGGAGCACCCGCCTCAGCCGCCGTCCTCGCCCCTCGCTCACCTCGCCATCTTGCCCGCCAAGCCCCGGGGGCGGCACGTGAGGGCGCGGTCAGCGAGTAGCCTCAGAGATGAACCCTTCCTGAGGGACGCCTCGCTTGGGCGCCCGGCTATATCCGGCTGTCGCTCAGCATCAGGCCCGACGCCTCTTCGGACTGAGCTAAAGGTGCTGTCCTGTGAACACCTGCCGAAGTGCGTTTTCCGGAGTTTCTCGGCCGAATCCGGCCCTTCTGGCACGGACCGACGGTGGCTAAACACGCGCCGGTTTCACCCGAACTGGCGGCCAGCCTCAGCCGCATGGCTGCGCTGCTCCTCGACGAAGGGACGGTCGAAGCCGTCCTCGACCTCGTCGTGTCGCTGGCGTGCGCCAGCATCGACCGGGTCGACGACGTCAGCATCTCGCTGCAGAGGACCCTGGGTCCTGAGACCACGACCGCCAGCTCGGACGCCGCCCGCGACGTCGACCACGAGCAGTACAGGACAGGCGAGGGTCCGTGCGTGGCCGCGATGCGCGAGGGGACCACCTTCAACGTCGTCCTCGCCGAAGAGACCCAGTGGCCCAACTTCACCGCCGCCGCTCAGGCCGCCGGCTTCGGATCGGTCTTCTCCACGCCGCTCAGGACCGCCGAGCGCACGGTGGGTTCGCTCAACTTCTACTCCCGGGCCGGGAATCGCTTCAACGAGGATGAGGTGGTCGCGGCCCAGGTCTTCGCCGACCACGCCTCGGTGGCCATGGCCAACGCCATGGCCTACGCCACGTCGGTGGCGACCAACCTCCACCTGCAGGCGGCGCTGGACGGCGCTCGCACCATCGGTCGGGCCCAGGGCGTTCTCATGGCCCGTCAGGGCTGCACGAGCGAGGCGGCCTTCGACATGCTGCGCCGGACCTCCCAGCGCACCAACCGCAAGCTCCGGGAGATCGCCGAAGACGTCACGGCCCCGCTCGAGCGTTCCCATAAGTCGGCCTCATGACTCGGCGCCGGTGCCGACGCCATGCGACACCGGCTACGACGGCCAGGGCCACTCCGTAGGACACGCGACCGATGGCCACCTGTGACGGAGCGTCCAGGATGACGGCGAAGAAGTAGGGGTACCCGGCGGCGGTGACCGCGGCCCACGCGGGCCTGGCCGCCACTGTGGCCACCGCCAGCAGGGTGGCGGCGTACCAGGGCTGGACGGGCGTGGTGGCCAGGAGGAGGGTCGCGAAGAGAGCGGCGGCGGCCTGGGGAGGCGGCGGTTGGCGAACGGCGACCCAGACCACGACGGCGGCCACCCCGGCGAAGGCCACAACTGCCGTCGCACCGGCGGGGAGCCCGAGCAGGCCGGCGACCAGGTAGCGACCACCGCTGCCGTACTGCTCCTCCCGCAGGTACCCGGGCAGGTAACCGAGCACGCGCGAGCCCACGCCGACCACGTGAGGCAGGTAGCCGGCTGCGACCACGCCGGCGGCCGCGGCCCACGCCACGAGCACGCCCGACTTCCGCCGGAACGATGTTCTGCAGAAGGCGAGGAGCAGTAGAGCCGGGTAGAGCTTGACCAGCGTCGCCGCGCCGAGCAGACCTCCGGCCAGGCCCGCTCGTCGACGGGCGGCGGCGAACAGAGCGAGGATGGCGAACAGGGCGGCCAGGCCGTCGACGTGGGCGTTGTTGACGATATCGACCACGGGAAAGGGCGACAGGGCGTACAGCGCCGTCCACCGTTCGTCCCGGCCCCACGCCCGCAGAACCAGGGGGAGGACGCAGACGAGGGCCATGTCGCCGGCCAGACCCGCCACCTGCCACGCCTTGTGGCGGGCGTCGATGCCGGTCAGGCGGTACACGGCGTTGAACCAGCCCTGGGCCAGCGGGGGGTAGATGGTGCGGGCGGCAGGCCGGTTGATCCGGGTGCAGCCGGCGGGCCGGCTGGGTTCCAGGCGCTCGCACCCGGCAGGGTCCGGCCACAGGGACGGCTCGCGCAAGGGGGCGAGCGCAGGCGAGTCGGGCGGATGCCGGTACGGGTTGATGCCCGCGGCCTGCACCCGACCGTCCCACGAGTAGCGGTGGGGGCGCAGATGACGGCGAGTCCCCACGCCGCCGCCCACAACGCCAGCCGTCCGAGGATGGTCCAGCGGGAGAGGAGGATGGGGCCGCCCCGGGCGATGGCGGCCGACAGGACCACCCCGGCCACGGCGGCGGTGGCGAATCCGGCCACCTCCGGACGACCGGGGCGCACCCGGTCCTCCGCTTCAGCTTCGGGAGCGCTGAGGGGCACGGGCGAAGTCGGCCATGCCGGTGGCGAAGTCCATCTCGGCCGCGAACCCCAGGGCCTCCCCGGCCCGGGCCGGGGAGGCGACGATGTGGCGGACGTCGCCCAGCCGCCACTGGCCGGTCGCGACCGGAGCGAGGTCGGGGTCGACGGCGGCGGTGAGGGCTCGGGCGAGATCGCCCACCGTGCGGGGCGTGCCGCTGGCGATGTTGTAAGCACCGGGAGGAACCCGTGGGGCGGTCAGGGCGAGGACGTTGGCCCGGGCCACGTCGTCCACGTGGACGAAGTCGCGGGTCTGGGCACCGTCCTCGAACACGCATGGCGCCTGCCCGGCGGCGAGGGCGCTTCTGAATATGGAGGCGACTCCGGCGTAGGGCGTGTCCCGGGGCATCCTCGGCCCGTAGACGTTGTGGTACCGCAGGGCGACCACGGTGGCCCCCGCCTCCCGCCCCCACAGGGAGCACAGGTGCTCCTGGTGGAGCTTGGTGGCGGCGTACACGTTCCTGGGGTCGACAGGCGCGGTCTCGTCGATGGGGGCCCACGCCGTGCGCCGGCCGCAGGCGGGATGAGGGCAAGACGGGTCGAAGCGGCCGGCGTCGAGGTCGCGCTCGGTGCGGGGGCCGGGGCGGACGTCGCCGTGGTCCTCACACCGGTAGCGGCCTTCGCCGTAGACGACCATGCTGCTGGCCGGGCTTCGAGTAGGCATGCCGTGGCGGTGTCGTTGGCGGACACGTAGGCCCCCACATCGCCGAAGTCGACGCCCAAGCCGACCTTGGCCGCCTGGTGGCAGACGGCGTCCACCCCGTCCACCGCTGCCGCGGCCACGCCGGGGTCGGACAGGTCGGCCACCCTGAGGTCGACGGCCGGGTTCAGGTAGTCAGGTAACCGGTCATGGGCGAACGGGTCCAGGCTGTCGACCACTCGGACCGACGCTCCCCCGTCCAGCAGGTGGTCGACGACGTGCGAGCCGATGAATCCGGCGCCGCCGGTGACGAGCACCTTCACCGTCCGGAGCCGGCCTCGCTCGGTTGGGGAGCGGCCAGAGGGAGGCGGACGGTAAACCGGCACCCGGGGTCCTCGTTCCGCACCGAGATGTCACCGTGGTGGGCCTCCACCAGCCCGCGGGCCACGGCCAAGCCCAGGCCGGCGCCTCCGTCGCCCGGCGTGCGGGCGGCGTCGCCGCGGTAGGCCAGCTCGAACACCCGGGGAAGGTCGGGGTCGGGAATCCCCCCACAGCCGTCCCGCACCGAGACCACCGCCGCCTGGTGGTCGTCGGACACGCCCGCGTCGACCCACACCACGCCCCCCGCCGGGGTGTGGCGGATGGCGTTGTCCAGCAGGTTGCGCACGACCCGGGCCATCTCCGGGATCGACAGCTCGACCACCGGGGTGGGCCCGTCGACGGAGCGCCGCAGGTCGATCCCCTTGGCGTCGGCCGCCATCGACACACCGGCCACGGCGTCCGACAGCAGCTCGTCGAGGGCGATCTGCTCCAGGTCGAGGCTGAGGGCCCCGGCCTGGATGCGCGAGAGCTCGAACAGGTCGTCGACCAGGCCGGCCAGGCGGTCGGTCTCCCGGGCCATGGTGCGGTAGTAGCGGGCGATGGTCTCGGGGTCGTCCACCACGCCGTCTTCCAGGGCCTCAACCATGGCCCGGATGCCGGCGAGGGGGGTGCGGAGGTCGTGGGAGACCCACGCCACCAGCTGTCTCCGGCTGTTCTCGACCGCGGCCGCCTGCTCGCGGCTCTCGGCCAGGCGGGCGAGGGCAACCTCCAGCTCCTGGCCCAGGTCGACCAGCTCGCCGGGGGCGCGGGGCGAGACTCGCCCGGCCGGACCGGTGGCCGGCCTACCGGGCTCGGACCCGTCGTCGCCGATGCGCCGGGCGATGTCGCCCAGGGTGCGGCTCGCGGCCACCACCCGCCGGGCGAGGGCGAGGGCGGCGACCAGCCCCATGGTTCCCGCGGCCACGAGGACCACCACGAGGGCGTTCAGGTCGTGACCGGAGATGAACATGGCGCGCGCCGCGCCACCCACACCCAGGGCCACGGCCAGCACCGGAGCGAGGACCGCCACCCCGGCCTGGACGGCGATGCGAGACCGGGGAAAGAGCCGAAGGAAGGCAGCAGCAAGGATCCCGGCCGTGGCGGCGCCGCCCACGGCCCACCCCAGCAGTGGGACACCATCTCCGATCGTGTCCCAATGAGAAGCCGATTGGAGCTGCGCTCCTCCGCTTCGCTTCGGTGCTCGCTCATGGCTCGAACCGGTAGCCGACGCCCCAGACGGTGCACACGTGGCGCGGCTCGGTCGGGTCGGCCTCCACCTTCTCGCGGAGGCGCCGTACGTGCACGGTGACGGTGGACGTGTCCCCGTACGTGAAACCCCAGACCTGTTCCAGCAATTGCTCCCGCCGGAAGGCCCGCCGCGGGTGGCGCATCAGGTGAACGAGCAGGTCGAACTCGCGCGACGTGAGGGACACCAGCTCGCCGTCACGCCGGGCCTCGTGGGCGACGGTGTCCACCTCCAGGCCGCCGGCCCGCAGCATCGAGGGCTCCTCGGACGCGGCCACCGGTCCCGCGGCGCGGCGCAGCACGGCCTTGACCCGGGCCGTCAGCTCCCGCGGGGAGAAGGGCTTGGACACGTAGTCGTCGGCCCCCAGCTCCAGGCCCACGATGCGGTCGGCTTCCTCGCCCCGCGCCGTGAGCATGATGACGGGTACGGGGGCCGAGGCCCGTAGCTGGCGGCACACCTCGAAGCCGTCGAGCGAAGGGATCATCAGGTCGAGGACGACCAGCTCGGGAGGATCCTCGAGGGCCCGTCGGAGAGCGTCGGCACCGTCGTAGGCCACCTCCACCCGGAAGCCCTCCCGCTCGAGGTAGCGCGTGACGACCTCGGAGACCGTCGGGTCGTCCTCGACCACCAGGATCCGCGCCGGGGCCGCGGTCAGAGCCATCGCCCGATGATCCCCCGCGCTGCCGGGGACCGCATCCCCGATGTGGCCGAGTTCATCGAATCGTCAGCACCTTCCTCTACAG
>JAIVIH010000059.1 GCA_020200615.1 Actinomycetota bacterium
CCCTCGTAGAGCTCAACTCGGGCGTCCCCCTCTACCGGTCGTCGCTGACCAAGGAGCAGCGGGCCGACCTGCGTCCCATGTTCCTCCTCACCAACAAGCCCGTCTTGGCCGTGGTCAACCTGGGGGAGGACCAGCTTGAGGACGCCGACTCGCTGACCAAGCCCGTGGCCGCCGAGCTGGGGGATGCGGCCGACGTGCTCGGGGTCAGCGTGCAGCTGGAAGCCGAAGCCGCCCGGCTGGACCCCGACGACCGCACCGAGCTGCTGGAAGGCCTCGGCCTGGGCGAGGGCGCCCTTCCCCGGGTGGTGCGGGCCGCCTACCACCTGTTGGGGAGGCGGACGTTCCTCACCACCGGTGACAAGGAGTCCCGGGCGTGGACGTTCCGGGCCGGAGCGAGGGCGCCCGAGTGCGCCGGCGTGATCCACTCCGACCTCCAGCGGGGCTTCATCCGGGCCGAGATCATCCGGTGGGACGAGCTGCTCGAGCTGGGGTCGTGGTCGGCGGCCAAGGACGCGGGCAAGCTCCGAGTCGAGGGAAAGGACTACGAGGTCGCCGACGGGGACGTCCTCGAGATCCGTTTCAACGTCTAGGTACCGGGATGCCGTGGCTCCTGCGTGACGACCAGGTGCTGGCCGCTTTGGAGATCGCCACCGCCCGGAGGGACCGGATGCGGGGGCTCCTGGGGCGCGACGGGATCGACGGCGCCCTCCTCCTGCGCCCGGGCAAGTCGGTGCACAGCGTGGGCATGCGATTCCGTATCGACGTCGCCTTCTGCGACCGGGACCTGGTCGTCCTGCGGACGGTGTGCCTCCCGCCCAACCGCCTCACCCGACCGTCGTTTCGGGGGCACTGCATCATCGAGGCCGAGTCCGGGGCCTTCGATCGCTGGAGGCTCCGGGCGGGGGACAGGCTGGAGGTGAGGGAGTGACAGGGGCTGGCTCCGTGCCCGAACGGAGTGCAGGCTCCGTGCCCGAACGGAGTGCAGGCTCCGTGCCCGAACGGAATGGAGGCCTGGTTCTGGTGGGCACGCCCATCGGGAACCTGGGGGACCTGTCACCCCGGGCCATCGAGACCTTGGCCAAAGCCGACCTCATCGCCTGCGAGGACACGCGCCGGGTGCGCCAGTTGCTGAGTCACTGCGGGGTAGCCGCCGGGCGCCGGTTGACGGCGGTGAACGACCACAACGAAGCCGCTCAGGTGCGGCGGGTGCTCGAGCGGCTCGACGCCGGGGACATGGTGGCCGTCGTCAGCGACGCGGGCATGCCCGCCATCTCCGACCCCGGCGAGCGCCTGGTGGCGGCGGCGGTGGCCGCCGGCCACGACGTGCAAGTCGTGCCCGGCCCGTCGGCTGCGATCAGCGCCCTGGTGGTGAGCGGCCTGGCTGCGGGCCGGTTCTGCTTCGAGGGCTTCCTACCGAGAAAGGGCAAGGCCCGCAGCCGCCGCCTGGCCGAGCTGGCCGCCGAGCGCCGCACCGTGATCCTGTTCGAGGCGCCCCACCGGGTCCGCGAGACGGTGGCCGACCTGGCCCGCACCTTCGGCCCGCGGCGGCGGGTGGCCCTCGCCCGGGAGCTGACCAAGCTCTTCGAAGAGGTGTGGCGGGGAACCCTGGACGCGGCGGCGGAGCATGTGGCCGAGGTCGATCCCCGGGGCGAGTACGTGATCGTGGTCGACGGCGCCCCGCCCCCGCCCGAGCCCACCGAGGCCGACGTGGAGGCGGCGCTGGACGCCCTCCTCCAACGGGGCACCGACAAGCGCACGGCCGTGGCCCGGGTCGCGGCCGAGCTCGACGTCCCCAAGCGCTGGGTCTACGAGGTGGCGACGAAACGCGGCGGGAGCGACGCCGTCCCTCAGTAGCCTGGCCCCGTGGCCCGCTTCTATTGCACGACGCCGATCTACTACGTCAACGACGCCCCCCACATCGGCCACGCCTACACGACGGTCATCGGCGACGCCGTCTCCCGCTGGCACCGCCTGCTGGGGGACGACGTGCTGTTCGTGACCGGCACCGACGAGTACGGGCTGAAGAACAAGCAGGCGGCCGACGGCCAGGGGCTACACCCCAAGGAGCTGGCCGACCGCAACAGCCCCCGCTTCCGCCAGGCGTGGGACGACCTGGACATCGCCTACGACGACTTCATCCGCACCACCGAGCCCCGGCACACCCGGGCCGTCCAGCAGTTCCTCCAGGCCATCTACGACAACGGGGACATCGAGCTCGGCACCTACGAGGGCCTCTACTGCGTGGCCTGCGAGGCCTATTACACGGAGGACGACCTGGTCGGCGGGCTGTGCCCCATCCACCGCCGCCCGGTCGAGCGGGTCCAGGAGCAGAACTGGTTCTTCCGGCTGTCGCGGTACGAGCAGCGGCTCCTCGACTACTACGACGCCCAGCCCGAGGCCGTCATACCCGTCACCCGGCGCAACGAGGTCACCGGCTTCATCCGCCAGGGCCTGCAGGACATCTCCATCAGCCGGAGCTCATTCGACTGGGGGGTGCCTCTGCCGTGGGACCCGTCCCACGTCACGTGGGTGTGGTTCGACGCGCTCCCCAACTACATCACCGCCGCCGGCTACGGGGACGACTCGGAGCGCTTCGCCCACTGGTGGCCGGCCGACTACCACCTGGTGGGCAAGGACATCATCCGCTTCCACGCCGTGTACTGGCCGGCCATGCTGCTGGCCGCCGGGCTGGAGCCGCCCAAGTGCGTGGCCGCCCACGGGTGGCTGCTGGTGGGAGGCGAGAAGATCTCCAAGAGCAACACCAAGCTCACCCAGATCTCTCCCGCCGAGCTGGTGGGGGAGTTCGGGGTCGACGCCGTCCGCTACCACTTCCTGCGCGACACGCCGTTCGGGCCCGACGGAGACTTCTCCTACGAGGGCGTGCTGGCCCGCTATAACGCCGACCTGGCCAACAACTTCGGCAACCTCCTCTCCCGGGTCACCACCGTGGTGGCCTCCAAGTGCGGGGGGGTGGCCCCTGCGCCGCGCGAGGACAGCCCCCTGCGACCCCTTGCGGCCGAGGTGGTGAAGACGACGGCCGACGGCTGGGACCGGCTGGCGCCGTCCGAGGCCCTGGAGGCCACGTGGCGCCTGATCCGCCAGACCAACGCCTATCTCGAGGACAACGAGCCCTGGAAGGCCGAGCCGGGGCCGGCGGTGGACGCCGTGCTGGGCGACGCCCTGGAGGCGGTGCGCATCGTGTGCCTGCTGGCCTGGCCCGCCATTCCCACGGCCGCGTCCGAGGCGTGGCGCCGCCTGGGCCTCAGCGGATCGCCGGCCGACGAGCGCCTGCCCGCGGCGGCGGAGTGGGGTGGCTATCCCGGGGGCCTGTCCGTGGGGAAGGGCCAGCCGCTGTTCCCGCGCAAGCGGGTATAACCACCGCCCATGTGGACGGACACGCACTGCCACCTGCAGTACGACGGGATTCCCGAGGGTGCGCTGGAGCGGGCAAAGGCAGCCGGGGTGGACAGGATCGTGTGCATCGGGACGGACGCCGATCACTCCCGCCAGGCCATCCAGGTGGCGGCCGACGCCCCGCCCGGCCGGGTCTGGGCCTCGGTGGGGGTGCATCCCCACGACGCCACCCAGGGCCTCGACGACATCCTGCCCCTGCTGGACGCACCTCGGGTCGTGGCCGTGGGCGAGTGCGGCCTCGACTACCACTACGAGCACTCGCCTCGCGACGTCCAGCTGGCGGCCTTCGCGGCCCAGATCGCCCTGGCCCGGGTCCACGACCTGGCCCTCGTGGTGCACACCCGGGAGGCGTGGGACGACACCTTCGCCATGCTCCGGGTCGAGGGCGTGCCCGACCGGCTCGTCTTCCACTGTTTCACCGGGGGACCGGAGGAGGCCCGGAAGGCCCTGCAGCTGGGCGGCTACCTGTCCTTCAGCGGGATCGTCACCTTCAAGAAGGCGGAGGACATCCGGGAGGCGGCCGCCCTGTGCCCGCCGGACCGGCTCCTGGTGGAGACGGACGCCCCCTACCTGGCGCCCGTACCGCACCGGGGGGCGGTGAACGAGCCGGCCCACGTCGCCCTGGTCGGCGCGGCGGTGGCGGCGGTGAGGAACGCGCCGGAAGAGGACGTGGCCGTCGCCACCTCGGCCAACGCCGCCACCGTGTTCAAGCTCAGCTGACCGCCGGGTGACCCTCACCAGCAGGGACGTGCGCGACCTGCTGGCTCGTCACGAGGTACGCCCCAGCCGGGCCCGGGGCCAGAACTTCGTCACCGACCCCAATACCGTTCGACGCGTGGCCCGCCTGGCCGGAGTGGGGCCGGGCGACCAGGTCGTCGAAGTCGGCGCCGGCCTGGGGTCGCTCACCCTGGCCCTGGCCGAGACGGGCGCCTCGGTCACGGCCATCGAGGTGGACCGGCGGCTCCTCGTCGCCGTGCGGGAGGTGGTGGCGTCGACTGACGTGAGGGTGGTCGAAGGCGACGCCATGAACCTCGACTGGGCCGCGTTGCTGGGCCCCGGCGAGTGGGACCTGGTGGCCAACCTGCCCTACAACATCGCCACCCCGCTGGTGGCCGACCTTCTCGACCACGTCTCCGCCATCCGGCGGATGACGGTGATGGTGCAGCGGGAGGTGGCCGACCGCTTGGCCGCCGGCGCAGGAGATCCGGGCTACGGGGCGGTGTCGGTGAAGGTGGCC
>JAIVIH010000306.1 GCA_020200615.1 Actinomycetota bacterium
CCCCTGAAGGGGATCATCGTCTACACCGAGGACCCCATCGTCTCCACCGACATCGTGGGCTCGTCGGCGTCGTGCACCTTCGACTCGGAGTTGACCATGGCCATGGGCAACCTGGTGAAGATCTGCGGCTGGTACGACAACGAGTGGGGGTACTCGAGCCGCCTTGTGGACCTCGTCCTCATCGTCGGCGGCGCCAACGGCCAGAAGTGAGGAACCCGTGAAGGTTCCCACGCTCGAGGACCTGCCCGACCCCTCGGGCAAGACGGTGCTCCTACGCGTCGACTTCAACGTCCCCATGACCGACGGGAAGATCGACGATGACATGCGCATCCGGGCCGCGCTTCCGACCATCGAGTGGCTGCTGGAAAAAGGGGCGTCGATCGATGCCTGCAGCCATCTCGGACGCCCGAAGGGGAAGCCCGACGACGAATTCAGCATGGACCCGGTTCGCGAGCGCCTTTCCGAGCTGGCGCCCGACGTCAACCTCCTGGAGAACCTGCGGTTCGACCCGGGGGAGGAGGACAACGAGTCCGACTTCGTCGACAAGCTGGTCGAGGGTCGGGACCTCTACGTGAACGACGCCTTCGGCGCGTCTCACCGTTCCCACGCCTCGGTGGTCGGGCCCCCCGCCCGGCTCCCCAGTGCCGCCGGACGGCTTCTCGCCCGCGAGGTGGAGGTTCTGGGCGGGCTGCTCGAGTCGCCCGAGAAGCCCTTCGTCGCCATCCTCGGCGGGGCCAAGGTGAGCGACAAGCTGGGGGTGATCAAGGCCCTGCTGGACAAGGTCGACACCCTCATCATCGGTGGAGGTATGGCCTACACCTTCCTCAAGGCCCAGGGCCATGACATCGGCGACTCGTTGCTGCAGGAGGACCAGGTCGACAACTGCCGCGAGCTGCTCGAGGGCGGCAAGGAGATCCTGCTCCCGACCGACGCCGTGGCCCTCGGTCCGGACGACGAGATCGAGACGGTGGGGGCCGACATTCAGGACGGCTGGAAGGGCGTGGACATCGGGCCCGAATCGGCCAAGGCCTTCTGCGAGGCGTTGAGCGGCGCAGGGACGATCCTGTGGAACGGCCCCATGGGCATGTTCGAGGACGAACGGTTCGAGAAGGGCACCCGGGCCCTGGCCGAGTGCGTGGCCGAAGCCGAGGGTTTCAGTGTGGTCGGTGGAGGCGACAGCGCCGCAGCCGTGGCCAAGTTCGGCCTCGACGACAAGATCGACCACATGTCCACCGGCGGTGGTGCCTCTCTGGAACTGATCGAAAAGGGCGACCTCCCCGGTTTGAAAGCCCTGAGGGAGGCCTCAAACGCCCATGAATAGGAGCCGATTGCAAGCCATGAGCGTCCGGCGGAGGGCGAATGCGTAAGCCGTTCATCAGCGGGAACTGGAAGATGAACCACAACCACCTGGATGCCATCCAGGTGGTCCAGAAGCTCTCCTACCGGCTGACCGGAGAGGATTACGACGCGGTCGACGTCTCCGTCCACCCGCCGTTCACCGCCCTCCGCTCGATTCAGACCCTGATCGACGCCGATCGCATCTCGATCTCCCTCGGTGCCCAGAACTGCCACTGGGAAGCGAGCGGCGCCTTCACGGGGGAGGTCAGCCCCCCCATGCTGGCCAAGCTCAACGTGTCGCACGTCATCGTCGGGCACTCGGAACGGCGAGAGCTGTTCGACGAGACCGATGAAGTCGTCCGCCGCAAGCTGGACGCGGTGTTCGCCCACGGCATGACCCCCATCGTCTGCGTGGGCGAGACCGACGAGGAGCGAGAGGCAGGCTCCACCGAGGACAAGGTGAAGGGCCAGGTCAAGGCGGCTGTCACCGGCCTCCCATCTGAGCAGCTGGAGCGGCTCGTGATCGCCTACGAGCCCATCTGGGCCATCGGGACGGGCAAGACGGCCACGCCCGATGACGCCCAGAGCACGATCGGGCTGATCCGCCAGACGGTCCGAGACATCCACGGGGATGGGCCTGCGGACGCTGTGCGAATCCAATACGGGGGCTCGGTCAAGCCATCCAACATCGCCGAGCTGATGGATCAGCCCGACATAGACGGGGCGCTGGTGGGTGGGGCGAGCCTGGATCCCGACGATTTCGCCCTCCTCGTCCAGTACCGGCTCCCGCGCTGACGGCGCCAGGCGGCTTTTTCGCTCTGGTACCCTGACGCCATGCTCACGGCGTCGGTCGTCGTGGTCCACGTGATCGTCTCGTTGGGCCTCATCCTGCTTGTCCTGCTGCACAGCGGGCGAGGGGGAGGTCTCTCCGACATGTTCGGCGGCGGCATGGGTGCCGCTGCCGGATCAACGGTGGTGGAGCGCAACCTCGATCGGATCACCGTCGCCAATCTCGTCGTCTTCGCGTTCACCACCGTGATCCTGGCTCTCAGGCTTCAGTAATCAGCCAGAGGTAGAGGAGGTTCCGAGTGAAGCGTTCGGGACGGTCGGGGCCTCTGGCCCTCGCGGTCTGTCTCGCGCTGTTCGCCTGGGCATGCGGCGACAGCGACGACGACACCACCACCGGTAGCGGCCAGAGCGGAGGTGAGGAGGGGACGCCGGTAGTCGGGGGCACGCTTATCGACTACCAGAACTTCTCCGGCGTCGATCCGGATCACATCGATCCGGCCACGGCCCATACCATCCAGGGCTCCCAACCGGGGCAGTTGCTGTTCGACGGCCTCACCGACTACGACTACAAGACCGGTGAGCTGAAGCCGGCGGTGGCGGAGTCCTGGACGAGCAATGCCGATGCCACGGTCTGGACGTTCAAGCTCCGCTCGGGCGTCAACTTCTCCAACGGCGATCCTGTGCTTCCCAGCGACTTCAAGTACGCCTGGGAGCGGGCGGCCAAGCCCGATCTGGCCTCCGAGGTCGGCTATCACATCACCGACAACCTCAGGATCAAGGGCGCCAAGGCAGTGGCCGACGGCTCGGCCCAGGAGGCGGAGGGGATCAAGGCTGACGACGCCACCCGAACCCTCGTCGTCGAGCTCGAGGCGCCGCTCAGCTTCATGCCCGATGTGGTCGCCCACCTCATCTTCTCCCCCGTGCCCAAGAAGTTGGTCCAGGCCCTCCCCGACCAGACCAAGTGGGAGCAGGGGATCATGATCGGCAACGGGCCCTACAAGATGGCGGAGCCGTTCAAGCCCGGTCAGTTCGTCAAGCTCGTGCGCAACGACACCTACTGGGGCGGCATCAACAACCACAAGCCCTACCTGGACGCCATTGAGTTCCGGATCTCCAAAGACCTGGACTCGGCCTGGGCCGCCTTCGAGGCGGGACAGGGCCAGACCGGCTACGTCCCGCCCGGGCGCTACGCCGAAGCCAAGGCCAAGTACCCCGGCCGCGTCGCTGAGCAGGCCGTCAACGGCCTCTACTACTGGGGTTTCAACATGAGGGACCCCGTGGTCGGCGGGCCCGAGAACCTCAAGCTCCGCCAGGCCATATCGCTGGTCATCGACAAGCAGAAGATGATCAACGACATCTACAATCAGTCCCGTAAGGAGGCGACGGGGATCACGCCTCCGGGGATCCCGGGTTACAAGCAGGGGTTGTCCCGGTTCCCGAGCCGCGACCTCACCAAGGCCCGGCAGCTGCTGGGTGAGTGGGAGCAGGCCACGGGCAAGCAGGCCGCCTCGCTGCCGCCCCTCAAGCTGAACTTCGGAGCCGGAGCCGGCCACTCCGAGAACGCCACCATCATCCAGGCCAACCTCAAGGAGCTGGGCATCGCTTCGGAGCTCGACGGGCGGGAGTCGAGGACCTACTTCTCCCAGATGCGCAAGGGCGAGGGGCAGTTTTTCCGCTCAGGTTGGATCGCCGATTACAACTCCTACGACAATATGCTTTTCCCCTTGTTCGGGAGCTCCCAGATCGGAACCGGCGACAACCATACCCAGTACTCGAATCCCAGGTTCGACAGCCTCATCGACGAGGCTCGGCGAACAACCGAGATCAGCAAGCGCAACGGCCTCTACCAGCAGGCAGAGAGCCTGGTGTTGAACGACGACACCGCAGTGGTGCCCCTCAACTGGTACTCGGGGACGATGGCCTGGACTGACAAGGTCCACAACGTCGTCCAGAGCGCTCTGTTGTTCGTGGCCTACGACGACATGTGGCTCACCAAGTAGCCGGCATCGTGCAGTTCCGGGGCCGGGCTTCCGTTCCGGCCCCGGACTGCTGACACCATGGGCGGCTACATCCTCCGGCGGACGCTGCTCGTGGTGCCCGTCGTGTGGGGCGCCATCACCCTCCTGTTCGTCGCCTTCTTCGTCGTCCCCGGCGATCCCGTCGAGGTCCTGGCCGGAGACAAGGCCGTGACCACCCAGGTCCGGGCCAACGTGGAGGCCAAGTTCGGCTTGGACAAGCCCTGGTACGTCCAGTACGGCAAGTACCTCAACCGGCTGGCCCACGGCGACCTGGGCGAGTCGTACCGGACCGGCCGGAAAGTGAACACCATCCTCGGTGAGGCTGCGCCGGCCAGCATCCGCCTGGCCTTCTGGGCCCTGATCATCGAGGTGATGCTGGGCATTGCCGCCGGCCTGCTGTCAGCCGTGAGGCGATATTCGTTCGCCGATGCCCTGACGACCGTGAGCACCACCATGCTCCTCGCCGTCCCCGCCTTCGTGATGGGGTACCTCCTCATCTACAT
>JAIVIH010000307.1 GCA_020200615.1 Actinomycetota bacterium
CGAGTCGGCGGGCATCATCCCGCCCTCGGTCATCGTGTGTCCGCCGCTGGGCCCCTGGGTCGGGCCCGAGCCCCCAGCCTTGCCCGACCGCGGCGAACGCCCTCTTCCGCTTCCTGCTGCCATGCTCACCTCGTGTTCGGTAAGTGATGTGCACACCTATCTGACACAGCTAGAGGTAGATTACCCCTAGCTCGGAGGCGACGCAGGTGAAAGTTTGCGGATCTCCCGCCCTTTCCGTCCCCTTCGGGGCGGTTCAGCTCGCCGTGCGTGCCGCAGCGGCCTTTCCGGTGTGGCCGCCCGATCCGTCTGACTTCGCGGACACAAGTGAGAGAATAGAAAGGAATCGGAGGAATCTCATGTGTCTTGGCATCCTCGGCCGGCTCGTCGAGAGTCCGGACGCCCCTGAGCCGGCGGCTCGCCGGCGATGAGCACCACCCACCCCGCACCCACGGTCACCCAGGAGCTGGGCCCGGTCGCTGACGACCTGGCCCGGGCCTCGCTGGCCCTCGCCCGCCGCTTCAACGCCGGCGCCACCATGTGGTGCGCGTCCCCCGTCTGGCCATTCCACGCCCACCACGTGGCCGTCGAATTCGTCCACCCCGTGATCGTGGGCAAGCGCGCCCTCCCCGCCCTCACGGTGTCGGGCGCCGGTCTCGTGCCCACCCTGCGGGCTTCTGTCCGTCCGGGTGACATCGTCTGCGCCCTGGCTCCGGCGGGCGACGCCCTCGTGGCCGACGCCATGCGCCGCGGGCAGGCCTGGGGTGTGGAGACGGTCTGGATCGGCCACGGTGACCGCCCGCCTGCCGGAGCCGCCGACCACGTGATCTGGCTCGACACCACCGAGACCCTCGAAGCGTCAGAGCAGTTCGTGCGGATCTACCACATGCTGTGGGAGCTGGTTCACGTCTGCTTCGAGCACACCGGCCTACTCAAGGGGGAGCCGGAGTGCACGGACGAGGTGTGCATCACGTGCTCGGACGAAGGCCGGCTGTCCGAAGTCGTGACCGTGGAGGGGGACGCGGCCGTGGTGCGCACGGCGGACGGCGAGGAGCGCATCGACATCTCCCTCGTCGAGTCGCCGCAACCGGGCGACCTCCTGCTGGTGCACGCCGGATTCGCTATCGGCTCCCACGGGAGCGCCGGGTGACTTCCGAGGCCACTGACTTCCTCTATCCCTTCATCGAGGGTGACGAGAAGGACTCGGGCTCGCTTCTGGTCGACCTGGCCAAGTCAGCCCAGGGCAAGTGGACCGAGAGCACGGCGCTGCGGGAACGGACCCTCGCCGAGTCCCACGACCTCCTGGACGAAATCGCCCGCTCCATGGCCGAGCGCTTCCGGGCCGGAGGGAGGCTGTTCACCTTCGGCAACGGAGGCAGCGCCACCGACGCCGAGGGCGTCGCCCAGCTCTACACCCGCCCCCCGAGTGACGGCGCCCGGGCTCTGCCCGCCCGCTCGCTCGTCGACGACCAGGCGGTGATCACCGCCCTCTCCAACGACGTCGGCTTCGACAACGTCTTCTCCCGTCAGCTCATCGCCCACGGGCAGCCGGGCGACATCGCCATGGGCTTCTCCACCAGCGGCAATTCAGAGAACCTGATGATGGCCTTCGGTGAAGCCCACAAGCGGAGCATGCTCACCGTGGGGTTCTCGGGCTACGGGGGAGGTCGGATGGCAGGAGATCCTCGGGTGCATCACTGCCTGGTGGCCCGTTCCCAGAGCGTGCACCGCATCCAGGAGGCGCAGGCGTCCCTGATCCATGCCCTTTGGGCCGCGGTGCAGGACGCGCTGGCCGAACCGGCGGCTCTGGCCTAGGCCGACGCCGAGGGGTCTGCTGTAGCGACGGGGCGGGACGGCTTGCGCACCTGAATGGTGAGCGGCTGCTGGCACGTGCACAGCGACTCTTCGCAGCGGTGGACGCCCTGGTTGCGCTCCAGCCTGTCGAGCACGCCCTGCAGCGTCTGACGGAGCGACGCCAGCTCGGCGATTCGCCGTTCGGTCTCGTCCAACTTGCGCTCCACCAACGTGGCCAGGGCGGGGTGGTTCTCACCGCAGCAGCCCTCGGCCACGTGGAGGAACTCCTTGGTCTCGGCCAGGGTGAGGCCGAGGACCTTGGCCCGGTTGATGAGCTCGATCCGCCGGAGGCCCTCGCGGTCGTACAGGCGGTAACCCGCCTCGGTGCGCTCGGCCGGCTCGACCAGGCCCATGGTCTCGTAGAGGCGTAAGGCCTTGCGGCTCAGGCCCGTCCGGCGCCCGACATCGGACACTTTGAAGTAGCCAGCCTCAGCAAGTTCGTCCGGGGAAGGAACCACATCGCTCATGCCCTCATACTACCGCCCGCGGTGAGCAACCCGGCCCAAAGGGCCGAGTTCCTTGTCGACCAGGCAACCACCCAGCGTGCGGGCGGCGGCCGGGTCCGGGACCGGTTCGGAGGAAGTCAGGCAGCGCTGCCGTAGGGCTGCCCGGCCTCCTCGTAGCATTCGGAGTGGTAGTGCTCCACCCGGTCCCAGACCTGGTCGACGTAGACGTTGGCGATCACCTGTTGGAGCTTGGCCTTGGCCGAGAATTTCACGGGCTTGCCACAGTTGGTACAGGTCGCCGAGTTGCCGGCCTCGACCAGACGGGTCACGGCTCGGCTCATGGATCGCATCTTGACCGTCATATCCGAGGTATCGGCAGGGAGGGTCGGAAGCTGAGGGCCCGACCACGAAAATGTGGCGAAAAACCGTTCCGGGCCTCCGGACGGGGCTTGACGGGCGACCACGCGGCGTGTGAATCTTCGCGTCGCCGGGGCTCGGGGTGCGTCCGCCGTGCACCCCCGCCCCGGCTCTTTCGCGCCTGGGCCAGGGTTCAGCTGGTCGGTATTCGGAGCCGCGACGCTTCGCGGACGAGCCGGCGCAGGTCACCTTCGTCGGCTCCCGCGGCCACCAGGTTCTGCACCATCTCCTCCACCCGCGCCGCCCGGACATCGTCGACGGGCGCCGTCCCGGGGCTGGGTGCGGCCACCGCCGTGGCCACCATGAGGCAGGCCACCGCAGCCGCGGTGATCAGTCCGAACGTGAGAGCTGCGCCCGTGGCGTCGGCGATGGACGCCACGATCATCCCGGCGATGCCCGCGGCACACACGGCGACCACCACCCACCGGACGAGGCGCGGTGCCACGCGGCCCCGTCCTGCTACTTCGGCGCTCGGAACGAGCTGAGGAAGCCCTGGAAGACGGGCAGGAGCTCCTCCCACTGCGCCACCGGAGCCTGGAAGTAGAGGGCCAGACGGCCCTTGTCGGTGACGAGGCGGAGGTTGGCGCTGTGGAGCGTCCGGCCATCTCCCTCGGTGTGGATGAACTCCCAGAGGGCGGCCTTGTGACCGAGGTAGCTGGCCGCGCTCAGCTGCAGGCGCCGGTAGTCGGGAAAGCGGTCGGTGAAGGTGCGCTCCATGTTGGTCCAGACCGCCTCGGGCTCGACCGAGCCTTTCCCCTTCTGGTGCTCCACGCGGAGCTCGGCACCGGTCTGAGGATCACGGATGCGGACGGTGGATCCTTCCTCCCGCGCTGCCCACGCCGGGGGGTGGGACACGCCGTATCCGGCCGACGGATGGCGGTACAGGATCCAGCCCGCAGGTATGGACGCGGGATCGGTGCGCAGGGCGGGACGGTTCTGAGCGGACGCCGTCCGCCGCTCTGCGGTATCGGGGCGGCCGATCTGCCCGTTGGTGAGGAGCAGGGCGACGACGACGACCAGGATCAGCGCGCACAGGCTCCGGGTGAAGAGCCGCCGTCTCTGCGGCGGCGGCCACGACGGCGTCGACCGGTAACGCGGGGGGCTCTCGCCTTCGCCGCCATCGTCGGCGCCACCCTCTCGCGTGCCTGCCGCCGTGCGGTCGAGCGGTTCCGTGACCGTCTCCCAGACGGCGATCGTCTCCTCGACCGACCCGTTTGCGGCCTCTGTGGCCCCGGGCCCGGACTCCGCTTCGGCAGTAGCCGGCTCGGGCTCGATCTCGGCCGACCACTCGAGCCAGCCATCGTCGATGGAGGAGGGGGAGCCGGCTTCGACGACCGCGTTCCAGTCCCGCTCGGACGGCGTGTCGGCCTGCCCTCCGGTGTCGGAACCGCTCTTCTCCCGTTCCGCGTTGCGACGGCGTCGACCCCGCCGGCGGCGGCCTCGAGCCGGCGCCTCCAGCTCGGCGATCTCGGTGGAAACCGGGTCGAGGTCGTTGGAACCGGAGTCGACCGCGAGCTTTGCGTGCCGGTCCTTTCTCAACCGCTACTCCCGGGGGCGCGGCGCGGCACGCAACGTTCGGGCATGGATGACAACGCTACTTCGCCGTCGGGCGGCAGGGTGATCCCCTAGGTCGTCGGGAAGCGGGCGAGGCACCGGTAGATTGGTCGGTGATGGCCGAGGAGCCGTCGACCGCAGCAGCCTTCGGGCCCAACGCCTGGTTGGTCGACGAGATGTACGAGCGTTACCGGGCCGATGCGTCGTCCGTGGCCGAAAGCTGGCGGGACTTCTTCGTCGGCTACCGCCCGGACGGGCAGGCGGTTGGCGAGCCCGCGGCGGCTTGGGCCTCGTCTCCGGCCTCCGCGCCGCAGCCTCACAGGGACGGAGACGGCGAAGGGCAGGACGCCATGAACGCCGCTTTCTCGCGCGACGGCAACCAGGCCCGCGTCGTCCGCCACCCTCACATCGGCCTGGGCCTGGCGGTGGACGTCCCCAAGGCCGACGGGTCCCGCACCCTGTTGGTGCCGTGCATCCGTGAAGCCGACACGCTCGACTTCCGTGCCTTCCACGCCGCCTACGAAGAGGTGATCCGCCGGGTGCGCACGGCCAAGGTCACCCCCGACGACTTCACGGGCGTGACCATGACCCTGACCAACCCGGGGACGCTCGGCACCGTCCAGTCCGTGCCCCGCCTGATGCCAGGGCAGGGCGTGATCGTGGGTGTGGGCGTGCTCGAGTACCCGGCCGAGTTCCAGGGCGCCGACCCGCGGGTGCTGGCCGACCTCGGGGTGTCGAAGGTCATCACCCTCACGTCGACCTACGACCACCGCATCATCCAGGGCGCCGAGTCGGGGCTGTACCTCAAGCGCATCCACGAGCTGTTGCTGGGGACCGACGACTTCTACGGCGACGTGTTCCGCTCGGTGAACGTCCCCTACGAGCCGGTGCGGTGGCGGCCGGACGTCAACCCCAACAGCGACCGCAACGAGGTCGCCCGGGCCAAGCAGGTCCACGTCCAGACCCTGATCAACATGTACCGGGTCCGCGGCCATCTCATCGCCGACCTCGACCCGCTGGGCCTCAAGGAGCCCCGTACCCACCCCGAGCTCGACCCGATCACGTACGGCCTGACCATCTGGGACCTCGAGCGCGAGTTCTTCACCGACGGTCTGGCGGGCAAGGACTGGATGCGGTTGGGCGACATCCTGGGCGTGCTGCGCGACGCCTACTGCCGTCGGGTCGGCGTGGAGTACATGCACATCCAGGAGCCCGACCAGAAGCGGTGGGTGCAGGAGCAGGTGGAGGGCGTCCGCACGACGCTGGAGCCGGCCGAGCAGGCCCACGTCCTGGACAGGCTGAACGCAGCGGAGGCCTTCGAACGCTTCCTCCACACCAAGTACGTGGGTCACAAGCGGTTCGGTCTGGAGGGGGCCGAGAGCGCCATCTGCCTCATCGACGAGCTGCTCGACTGCGCCGCCCGCAGCGGGATCCACGAGGCCGTGCTGGGCATGGCCCACAGGGGACGCCTCAACGTGCTGGTCAACATCGTGGGCAAGTCGCTGCGCCAGATCTTCCGGGAGTTCGAGGGCGACCTCGACCCCGCCACCACCCAGGGGTCGGGCGACGTGAAGTACCACGTCGGCGCGGCGGGGAAGTTCGTGGGCCGGTCGGGGATCTCGCTTCCCGTCGCTCTCGCCTCCAACCCGTCCCACCTGGAAGCGGTCGACCCGGTGGTGGAAGGGATGGTGCGGGCCAAGCAGGACCTCATCGACGACCCTGAGGCCTTCTCCGTGCTGCCGCTGGTGATCCACGGGGACGCCGCCTTCGCCGGCCAGGGCGTGGTGGCCGAGACCCTCAACCTCTCCGCCCTGCGCGGCTACCGGGTGGGGGGGACGGTCCACCTCGTCATCAACAACCAGCTGGGTTTCACCACCGCGCCGGCCGAGGCCCGGTCGTCGGTGTACCCGACAGACGTGGCCAAGATGGTCCAGGCGCCCATCTTCCACGTGAACGGGGACGACCCCGAGGCCTGCCTGCGGGTGGCGCGCCTGGCCTTCGGGTTCCGGGAGGCGTTCCACAAGGACGTCGTCATCGACATGGTGTGTTACCGGCTCCACGGTCACAACGAGGGCGACGACCCGTCCTACACCCAGCCCCTCATGTACAAGCGCATCGAGGCCCACCGGTCCGTCCGCAAGCTGTACACGGAGACCCTCGTACGCCGCGGCGACCTCACCATGGACGAGGCCGAGCGGGCCCTCGACGACTTCCTGGGCAAGATGCAGCAGTCGTTCGAGGAGACCCGCCAGTCGAGCCCTCCTCAGCCCGTGGTCGTGCGCAAGCCGGCGGGGGAGGGCGGTACCGACGCCCCCGACCCGGGCGCCCACGTGGCCGTGCCCACGGGTGTCGAGCAGGCGGTGCTCGACCGGGTGGTCGACTCACTGCACGAGACGCCGGCCGGCTTCAGCGTCCACCCCAAGCTGGCCCGCCAGCTCGCCGGCCGCCTGCACGCCTATTCCGGCGGAGAGGTCGACTGGTCGCTGGCCGAGTCCCTGGCCTTCGGCTCGCTCCTCCTGGAGGGCACCGACGTTCGCCTCAGCGGCCAGGACACCCGCCGGGGCACGTTCTCCCAGCGTCACTCGGTCCTGGTCGACTACGAGACGGGCGCAGAGTGGGTGCCGCTGGCCCAGCTCGACCCGGCGCAGGGCAAGTTCTGGGTGTACGACTCCATGCTCTCGGAGTACGCCGCCGTGGGCTTCGAGTACGGGTACTCCGTCGTGCACCGGGAGGCCCTGGTGGCGTGGGAGGCGCAGTTCGGAGACTTCGTCAACGGCGCCCAGGTGGTGATCGACCAGTTCCTCACGGCCGCCGAGGACAAGTGGGGACAGTCGTCGGGGCTCGTCCTGCTCCTGCCCCATGGGTACGAGGGACAGGGCCCCGAACACTCATCGGCGCGAGTGGAGCGCTTCCTCACCCTGTGCGCCGAGGACAACATCCAGGTGGTCAACCCGACGACCGCGGGCCAGTACTTCCACGTGCTCCGCCGCCAGGTGCGCAGGGCGGGCCGCAAACCGCTGGTGGTGCTCACCCCGAAGTCCCTGCTGCGAGCCCGCCACGCCCGCTCGCCGGTCGACGACCTGACGTCCGGGGCCTTCTCAGAGGTGCTGCCCGATGCCGGGTTCAGGGGCGACCCCGCCGACGTGCGCCGCGTGGTGCTGACATCGGGCAAGGTGGCCTACGACGCCATGGTCGCCCGTGACGAGAGGGGCCTACCCGTGCCCGTGGTCCGGGTCGAGCAGCTCTACCCGTGGCCCGAGGCCGCCGTCCTCTCCGCCCTCGCCGGCTACCCCTCGGCCACCGAGGTGGTGTGGTTGCAGGAGGAGCCGGAGAACATGGGGCCGTGGCCTTTCGTCCACCTGCGCCTGCACCGCATCCTGCGTGACCGGCTCAACCTCCGCCATGTGAGCCGCAGCCCGTCGGCCAGCCCGGCGACGGGCAGCCAGACCGTCCACGCCGAGGAGCAGGCCGCCCTTCTCGAGAGCGCTTTCTCCGCGCTGTAACCGGCGCTCCCCGCACCGGGCGGGCTGGCCTATCCCACGGCCAGGGCGACGAGCACGGCGACCAGGTTGAAGAAGGCGTGGGCCGCCACCGAGGTTCCCACCCGACGCCACCAGGCGGTGATCCCGAACACCACCCCGGCGGCGGCGATGACCGCCACCACCGAGAAGTTGGCCAGCCCCAGCAGGGGGCTGTAGTGGGCCAGGCCGAAGAGCAGGCCCTGGATGGCGATGGCCGCCGCCACCCCCACCGCGGTCGTGAGAGAACGCTGGAGCAGGCCCCGGAAGAACAGCTCCTCAACCAGAGGAGCGCCGATCACGGCGACTACGGCGAACACCATGAAACCGGGAAGGCTGTCGCGCACTTCCCCGTAGACGCCCTGGTTGGAGCCCAGCAGGTCTTCGGACCCGAACAGGAAGGGGATCAGGACGATCACCCCCGCCACCCGGGCGACCAGCGACATCAGCAGGCCCCACGAGAAGTCCGCCCCCCTGAGGGTCAGCCCGTAGTCCCGGGCGATGTTGCCCGACCCGTACCGGCGGCTGACCAGCCAGCACGACCCCAGGAGCCCGGTCCACAGCCCGAGCAGGTTCAGGATGAGCACCAGGACCTCGGGGAGATCGAGGAGCTCTCCCACCACGGCGAGGACGATCCCGGCGACGATGCCGACCACGAACCCACCGAGGGCGTAGAACGTGGCGCGGCCGGGCAGGACCGGCCGGTCGTCGGGGGGACCGGTGACGGCCACCGTGGGCGGCCACGGCATGGGCCGCTCGGTCACCTGGCCGGCGATCACCACGCCCGGCGTCCAGGCCGCCCCGTTCCAGTACCGCAACTCGCCGACCCCGGACGGGTCGGGGTACCAGGCGGGAGGTGGGACCGCAGGCGTGCTGACGCCGGCCCAGCTCATGCGCGGTAGATGAACCCGTCGTCGACGGCGTTGAGCACGGCGATGCCCAGGGCGATCCCGACCACGATGGCGACGAGCGAGCCGATCCCCACCCACAACCCGAAGCGGTCACCCTTGGAGTTGCCGATGAAGCCGAAGACGGCGCCCAGCGTTCCCAAGATGATGGGCACGAAGATGATGGCGAGAATGCCGCAGACCAGCCCGGCGATGGTCCACGGCCGACCCGGGGAGCCGGCCAGGGGAGGCGGGTAGCCC
>JAIVIH010000308.1 GCA_020200615.1 Actinomycetota bacterium
GTATCTGTCAGCCCGAACGCCGGTGCAAGCATCTGGGCCACGCCGGGACTGATCTGCCCGATATGTTTGCGCATGAGCGTGCCCTTGACCAGATCGGCGCCATTTCCGACCGCCGTTCGAAGTTGCGCTATCTCACCGTCCGCCGCCGCCACGTCGCCTCGGCTCAAAGCGGAATCGGCCGCCAGCACGTGCCGAGCTCCGCCTGGCCCAAGCTCGTCAGCCAGATCCGCGGCGATCCCCAGACCCCGGATCCCAAGCTTCGCCTTCTCGTTGAGGATGGCGACGTGCAGGTCGTTGAGGATCTTCGCCTTCGGTGCGTCGTCCTTCGAGAACGCGCTGACATCGGCCTGGGCCGAACCTGCCATGCCAAACCGTTTCCTCGGGGCGACCTTTGCGCTGTGCCCCGGCTTGGCACCTGCAGCGCTCTCGTCCTTGGGTTTCTTCTCCTTCTTGGTGTGGCTGTCCAACCACTCGCCGATGAGCTTCTCTATGTGGTTGAGCAGGTTGCGCTCATAAACCAAATCTGAGTTCGCAACCGTCGAGTATTCCTTGTAAGCCTGGACGATCTGCGTCAGCGTGCTGGTTTGGAGTAGGGCCGTCAGGCTGGTCAGGCCGTCGAGCCTTGTACCGTCGAAATCGAGACGCCGGTGGACCGTCCCGCCCTGCTGGCTGACGTGGGCAAGCTCGTGGGCCAAGACCTCGCGGCCCGACATCGTCGACGGGTCGTACGCTCCCTTCCGGAAGAAGATGTCTGTGCCGGTGGTGAACGCCTTAGCCTGCAGTGACCGGCTCAACGCGTCGGCACGGGCGTCGTGATGGATCCGCACGCGGCCGAGGCTCGTACCAACCGTCCACTCGCCTGCGCTCCGCATCTCGGTGGGCACGGGCTGCCCGGTCCGCCGGACGCGGTCGATATCTGCCTCGACGTCGCCGTCCACAGGCAAGCCTCCTAGCGGGTCTGAACGTGGGCCGGCCCGCCTGTGCAAGGCCGGCCATGCCAACTCGCGATGCTCGGACGCTGGCCCATCCACGTCGCCGTGCATCGCCCGCAGGACGCGGTGGGCGACTGCGTCGGCCTCCCGCTCGAGCGGGTCGCGCTCGATGATCGACGGAGCTGGACGTGCCCGCAAGGGGAACGACGACAGGGTCCCGGAGGAGGAACGGCTTGTGGGTGCAGCCAATCGCCGCGCCGTGGTAGCCACCGCGCTGTGTCACCGGCCGCTACGTTCATCAGCGCACTCATCCAACGTTCGGGTGCATGCAAATGCGGTGACGCCTCTGTGGCTTAGGGTCGACGAATTGCGACGAATCGTCGGCCGTGGAGTGTCGATTTCGCAGTGCGCATCGGCTATGTTCCGATGCAGCCTGGCGGACGGAGGACGCGTTGGACGGCGTAGAGGCTGGCGCTGCGACTTACGTCCAGATCCCGACGTACCGCGATGCCGAGCTGGGCCCCACGCTGCGCTCGCTCTACGGCAAGGCAACCCATCCCGACCGCCTGCGCGTCCGTGTCCTTTGGCAGTACGGTCCCGACGACGCCATCCCGGCGGACGTGCTCGGCCTCCCCAACCTGGAGATCGAGGCGGTCCCCGTGGCTGAGAGCGAAGGTTGCAATTGGGCCCGGCTGCGGCTCCAGGCTGCGTGGCGGGACGAGCCCTACACGCTCCTGCTTGACTCCCATCACCGGTTCGTGTCCGGTTGGGACGACCTCAGCATCGGACTGCTCGAGCAGCTCCGGGGCCAAGGAGTGAACAAGCCCCTGCTGACCGCCTATCTGCCGAGCTATTACCCGGGCCGCGACCCCGCCGGCCGGAGGCGGCGCCCGTTCAGGATTTACCCCTACGCACGGGAGGAGGGTGTCCTTACCCGCTTGACGAGCCTCCCGATTCAGGGGTGGACGATGCTCGAGGCACCGATTCCAGCCGACTTCCTCTCTCTCCATTTCATCCTCGCCGACGGCCGCTTCAACCACGACGTACCGCTCGACCCGGAGATCTACTTCTTCGGTGACGAGGTGATCACGAGCCTGCGCGCCTTCGCCGTCGGCTACGAGCTTTTCCATCCGCATCGTGTGATCGGGTGGCACGCCTACGACCGGTCGAGCCGGGTCCCCCACTGGGAGGACCACCCTGACTGGGCCGAGCGCCACCGCCGATCACTAGACCGCATGCGCCGAACGTACCGGTCGCCGGGGCCGATTCCGGGCACTCCGAGCGGGAGCCGGACCGTGGCCGACTTCGAGAGCCGTGTCAACCTGTCGTTGGTCCTCCCTTGACGGCCGCACTCGCTCCGGGGGAGGTCACCTGCATCGATGGCTTCCTCACGGCCGACCAGTGTGCCGAGCTCCTCGACGACCTCCGGTTCGCCTGGTGGTGGCTGAGCCCGCTCATCCGCAAGAACCCGGACGGCACCCTCCTCTCGCACACGTCATACCGACGAACCAGCATGACGACGAGCGAGGAGTGGCTGAGCGAACACTCGGTTCGTTTGCTCCGACAGGTCGAGCGGCGGCTTGCCGACCGTTTCGGTCTCGATCCCGCGCACCTCGAGATGTGGCAAGCCAGCCGGTACCGCAGGGGGGATGCGTTCGACGAGCACCACGACGCCGGCTTCTTCGGCGACGACCCTCGGGGCGAGCGGACGACCACCGTCCTTGTGTACCTGGAAGCCCATAGGGACGGCGGCAGCACGCTGTTCCCGCGGCTCGGCCAGCGCTTTCATCCGGCCCCCGGGCGCCTACTGGTGTGGGCCAACCTCCTGCCCGACGGATCTGTGGACGAACGCTTGCGCCACGAAGCGCGGCCCGCTCGCACCATCAAGACCGTATTGACCACGTGGGCTCGCCAGCGCACGACCCGCAACCCGCCCAGCTGAAAGGAGCCTCATGGCTCGTTTGACCGTCGATGAGCGCATCATCCGTCAGATCATCAAGACCCACGGGTCGGTGATCGACCTCAAAGCAAACCCCGACCTCTTCATCGAGATAGTCCGCAAGCACGGCGCCGACATCCTGGGTCGGCAGGACGTGCCCGATGATGGCGGGGGCCTGCCGGGCGGAGTGGGCCCCGTCGGACCCACCAGCCACCAGGCCGGGCCCGGCATAGAGGACGTGCTGAAGGAGGTTCTCAAGGTCCAGCGCCAGTTGGCCAAGGTCACCAAGCAACTCGGTCCTTGACGCGGCAAGAGGTCCCACTCCGACGGCCCGACGACGATCTCCGGGTCGGGCGGAGCGGCGGCGACAGGTCGTCTTCGAGGAGGGCGTCGATGTCGGCCAGGACCTGGACGCGGTCCGAAACCTTGACGGGTGCCCGGTTTCCTTGCTCACCAGTTCACGCTTCGGTCTTGACGAAGCATTGGATGTACGCCTCGCCCTCGTTGAAGCGCATGTAGTTGGTCCGGCGATAAGCGGTAAACCGGCACTTCTCGACAATGACCCGCGCGAAGTACGGAGTGAACTGCCAGCGAAGCACAGGCCGGGTAGTGGCGAAAGGCAGCAGTACACCGCCGAGACGCAATGCCCGCCGCATGGCCGGGACCAGCTCTTTCCAGAGTTGCTCGTCGTCGCGCATCGCCGGCGGGAAGTAGGGATCAAAGAAGATGCCGTCGAGCCTGCCGGGAGCCAAGGTGTGGATGTAGTCGACGATGTCGGCCTCCACCACCTGAAGCGCTGGCGGTCGGATCGGGTTGCGCTCGTGGAACAGCTCGATTACGCGCCGGTACTTCTCCACCACGATGTGGTGCCGAGTTGCCGGGTTGGAGGCGATCCGAATAGCGGAGATGCCGAGCCCGAGACCGACCTCGAGGAACTCCGAGCCGTACTCGCACAGCAGGTCGGAGGATCGCCACATGAGGTCCTGCTCCCAGGCCTGCATTGCCTGGCCGCCGTCGATGAGCAGGGTGGTTTCGCCGGTATCAGTTTCGACCAGCTCGATGTCCGGATCAACGGGCTGGCCGCCTTCGGCACGGTCCATGGTCATGGCAACGCCCGGAGCCGCTCGCGCAGGGCTCCCGGAAGCTTGAGGTGACCATGGACGGAGACGGTGGCCCGGTGAGCCGCTCGGTCCGTCCTCATGATCCGCGGCGTCGACACCTCCTCACAGGAGTCAACCGCGCTGGCCAGCTCGGCAAGAGTCGGCGTGTCGAACATCACTCGCAGCGGAAGCTCGGCTCGGAGCTGATCGCGGATCCGGGAAGCAACCGACGTGAGGAGAAGGGAGTGCCCGCCGAGCTCGAAGAAGTTGTGGCCGCAGGAGATATCCGCCAGGTCCAGTGCCAGCACTTCGGCCCAGATTCGACTCAATGCGACCTCCGTGGGGCTGGTGGGGGGCCGGTCACCGTCGGCCGCCTCGGGAACGGGAACCGGAAGGTGGGCTCGGTCGACCTTGCCGTTGGCCGTGAGGGGGAGCGCCTTGAGAACGCTGACGGTGGCGGGAACAAGGTGGCCGGGCAGCCGCTCGCGCAGGAAGGCCCGAAGCTCGGCAGGCACCACGTCGGCCGTCGCGCTGTCGAGCACGACGTAAGCCGCGAGGTGGTGGAGGCCGACATCGTCGACTACATCCACACCTTGGCTCCCGGCAGGCTCGACGGCATCTTCTTTGATCCCTACTTC
>JAIVIH010000508.1 GCA_020200615.1 Actinomycetota bacterium
CCACGGTGAAGGGGATGAACACCTGCTCGGCCGTGCGCCGGGCGACCTCGACCATGGTGTCGCGGGCGTCGGCGGATGCCGTGATGTCCAGGAAGACGAGCTCGTCGGCGCCCTCGGCGTCGTAGCGGGCGGCCAGCTCCACGGGGTCGCCGGCGTCGATGAGGTCGACGAACTGGACGCCCTTGACCACGCGGCCGCGGTCGACGTCCAGGCACGGGATCACGCGGACGCTGCGCACGTGCCCATCGCCTCCCTCAGGGAGAAGATCCCGTCGTGAAGGGCCTTGCCCACGATCGCCCCGGCCAACCGGCGGCTGTTGGACGCCTGAAGGGTCACTAACACCTCGAGGTCGGCCAGGGATCCCACGCCGCCCGAGGCGATGACGTCGAGGCCGGTGGCTTCCAACACGGCCGCCAGACCGTCCACGTCGGGGCCGGCGAGGGTCCCGTCGCGCTCGATCTCGGTGACGACCACGGCGGCCACGCCCGCGTCCTCGTATTCGACCAACAGGTCGGTCACCGTCATGCCCGAGCGCTCGGTCCACCCCCGGACGGCCACCTCGCCGTTGCGGGCGTCCAGCCCCACCGCCACCGGGTGCTCGGCGGCCAGGGACCGCACCAGCTCCGGCTGCTCTACTGCGGCGGTACCCAGCACCACTCGCTCCACCCCGGCGGCGAACAGGGCTTCGGCCGAAGCCTGGTCGCGCACCCCACCGCCGGCCTGCACGGCCATGCCCGAGGGGGAGACGGCGGCGGCGATGGCGGCGATCACCGGACGGTTGCGGGGCTCGCCGGTGCGGGCTGCGTCCAGGTCGACCACGTGGAGCCACCGGGCGCCGGCGGCGGCGAAGCCCACAGCCACTGCCACCGGGTCGGTGCCATAGGCCGACTCCCGCCCGTAGTCGCCCTGGTACAGCCGCACACAGCGGCCGTCCCGCAGGTCAATCGCGGGATACAGATCGAACAATGCCTACGCCCCGGCGGGGGCCCCTGCCCCGCCCGCCGCAGTGACAAAGTTCGCCAAGATCTTCAGGCCGGCGGCGCCGGATTTCTCGGGGTGGAACGGTTCCACTGCATCTGGGGACGCTTGACACCCTCGGGCAGGAGCCGCACCGGTCCCCCGAGCACGCCCATGCCCTTGACGTCGGGATCCTCCTCCGACCACTCGTAGAGCATCTGCATACCCACGCAGATGGCCAGGAAGGGCCGCCCCTCGTCGATGGCCGCCCGGGCCGGAAGTTCGAGCCCGCTGGACCGCAGGGCCTCCATGCACCGGCCGAAGGCGCCCACCCCGGGGAGGACCACGGCCTCGGCCGCGGCCACCACCTCCGGGTCGTCGGTCAGCACGGCGTCCGCCCCCACCCGCTCCAGCCCCTTCTGGGCCGACCGGAGGTTGCCGATCCCGTAGTCGAGGACGGCGATCATGGTTGGCGTCCGCTCACAGGGTGCCCTTGGTGGAGGGGACGCCGGAGCCTTCGATGCGCACCGCGTCCCGCAAGGCCCGGGCCACGCCCTTGAACGACGCTTCCAGGATGTGGTGGGAGTTCTTGCCGCTGACCATCCGCAGGTGGAGGGTGAGGGCGGCGGACGTGACGAAGGCCCGCCAGAACTCCTCGGCCAGCTGGGGGTCGAAGGGCGGCGTCCCCAGGGCCTCGCCCCCGGGCTCCACGTCGTACTCGAGGTAGGGCCGGCCCGACAGGTCCAGGGCGACGTCGATCAGGGCCTCGTCGAGGGGCAGGGAGATGGACGCGAACCGCCGGACCCCGGCCTTGTCGCCCAGGGCCTCCCGCAGGCACTCGCCCAGAAGGATCCCCACGTCCTCCACCGTGTGGTGGGCGTCGACGTCGAGATCGCCCTCGGCCACCAGGTCGAGGTCGAAGCCGCCGTGGCGGCCGAGCTGGGCCAGCATGTGGTTGAAGAAGGGGAGCCCGGTGGAGACGGTGACCGCCCCGGTGCCGTCCAGGTCGAGGGTGATCTCGATGTTCGTCTCCTTGGTGGAGCGCGAACGGGTGGCAGCCCGGGCCGTCGCCATCAGGTCAGAACCTCCGACAACGCCCCCAGGAAGGCGTCGTTCTCCTC
>JAIVIH010000060.1 GCA_020200615.1 Actinomycetota bacterium
GGCTGGAGGAGATCGACTTCCTGGCCGCGGGCAGCCCGGCCGGCGCCAACTTCGGATGGAGCCTTCTGGAAGGGACGGCCCGGGTCAAGGGTTCCAACCCTCCCGGTGGCATCCTCCCCATCTTCGAGTACGGCCGCGACGACGGCTGCTCTGTCACCGGGGGGTACGTCTACCGGGGACGTCGGGTGCCGGCCCTTCGCGGCGTGTACCTGTACGGGGACGCCTGCACGGGCAAGATCTGGGGCCTGGTCGAATCCGACGGCGAGGCGGCGGACCAGCGGGAGCTCGACCTCGAGGGCGTGGCCGACGCCACCGGCGGCTCCGGGTTCTCGATCGCGTCCTTCGGCGAGGACACCGCCGGCGAGCTGTACCTCCTGAACCTGGGTGGAGGGCTGTTCCGCTTCGACCCGGCGTGAGCGTGACGGGCAAAGCCCCGGACCGCCGAGACGCCGCCTATCGTCGGGACGTGGCCGAGGGAGTCGACGAGCCGTACCGGGACCTGATGCTGGCCTCGTTCGTCAACCTGGCCAACCAGGGGACCCTGGGCGAGCTCGGCCTCTCCCTGGTCATCGGCGGCGGCTGGGTCACCGGGCAGCTGATCGGGGCCCGGGCCTGGTTCGAAGGGCTGGCCCGCTCGCTGGACGACACCGGCAAGGCCGGTGACTTCGGGGAGGTCATCCGCATGATGGGGGCCCAGGTCTATCCCTCGGCGTCGGAACGGGAAGCGGCCGGCGACCCGACCGAGGACACCGTCCTGCCCGCCTTCCTGCACCTCAGGGACGCCCACCTGGTCGGCACCGATGGGCGTTCGGTCCCGACCCGGGGCGGCTTCGTGCGGGTGCGGTTGGAGGAGGTGGCGGCCTGGATGCTGGGACGGATCGGGCCTGCCGGCTATCAGCCCCCGGCGCCCCCCGTGTGAAGACCGACCCTCCCGACTACGTCGAGTTCACGGCCGACGATCTCGGCGCCGTGCTCGTGCCCATGTCCGCGCTGGGCGAGGACGGGAACGGCTGGATCAACTTCGAGCCGGCCATCAACGTGGACGACCTACCTCCGCCCCGAACGGGCCTGGCTGCCCTTCTCTCCGGCCGCGGCCCGGACGTGCCGCTGGCCACCTGGACGCCAGGGACGGCGAAGGGCGGCCGGCCGGAGCCGCCGACCATCGGCATCCAGCACGGCGCCGGGCCGGGAGCGCGTGCTCGTCTGGAGGAAACGGGCCGCGGCGTGCCCAAGGGCTGGGTCGTGCTCCAGGACCACTCCAAGCGGGGGCTGGTGGTGGCGGTGTCCCCGTCGGTGGGGCACGACGAGATCGTGGCCTGGCTGCTAGCCGCGGCCAAGGTCCTGTCGACCGTCCCCCTCGACCGGGAGTGGCGAGCCGCCGTCTACCGAACCTGACCGGGCCGCTCGGCCGCGCCCCTCGCCGTCTCGGACACCAGGTGGTCGACGACAGCCTTGAGGTCACCGGTACGGGCGAAGGCGGCCCGCTGCCTCGAGGCGCCATTGCCGGCGCGCAGAGTCTGGTCGACCAGCCCCTGCACCTCCTCCCAGTCCCCGTGCTCCTCGAGCGCTGGGCGGAGGTGGTCGAGGAACCGGGCGATCACGTCGGCCGCCGGGGCCTTGCCTCCTGCCGACAGATCGGCCAGCTCGCCGTCCAGCCCGTAGCGGGCGGCCCGCCACTTGGCCCCGTGCACCAGTTCCCCCCGGACCGACGGGGGGGCCGAGCCCGACTCCTCCTCGGTGGCACACGTGCGGGCCAGGGCCCTGACCAGCCCCGCCACCATGACCGCCTCCTCGACAGTGGAGCAGGCGTCGGTGACCCGGAACTCGAGGGTGTCGTAGCGGGCCGACGGCCGGACGTCCCAGTAGAGGAAGGTGGCGTCGTCGATCACCCCCAGGCCCGTGAGGTCCTCCACCAGACGGTCATAGGCGGCCCTGTCGGCCAGCGGCTCGGGCATCCCCGTCGTCGGCCACTGCGACCACACCATGGTGCGGTAGCTGGCGTAGCCGGAGTCCACGCCGATCCAGAACGGCGAGTTGGCGGCCAGGGCCACCAGCGGGCTCAGCCATGTGCGGCAGCGGTTGAGGACGGCGATGGCCAGGTCCGGGTCGGCGAGGCCGATGTGGACGTGACAACCGCTCACCAGCTGCTGGCGGGCGGTCAGGCGGAAGTCCTCCTCGAGGTGGCGGTAGCGCTCCTTGTCGGGGTTGACGGGTTGCTCCTGCCACCGCCCGTTGGGGTGGCTTCCGGCGCTCACCACCCGACTGCCTTCCTGCTCGGCCGCCTCTCCCAGCCGCCGGCGCAGGCGCTGCAACTCGACCCTCACCTCGGCCAGGGTGGCGCACACCGAGGTCCCCGTCTCGATCTGGGACAGGTTCAGCTCGGCCTGCACGTCGTCGCCGAGGAGGGCCTTTGCCCCCGGTAGCAACCGCTGGACGCGCGGCCGCAGTTCGCCGGTCACGGCGTCGATGATGGAGAACTCCTCCTCCACGCCGATGGTGAAGTCGTCGCTCACGGCCGTCCCTTTCCCGCCGGCAGTCCGAAGGCGGTGGCGAGGAGCCGGTAGGACCGCAGCCTGGCCTCCGGGTCGTGGCAGTTGGTGAGGACGACCAGCTCCTCCACCCCGAACTCGGCCGCCAGCTCCACCAGACGGTGGCGCACGGGCTCGGGCGCCCCCACCACCATCCCCGAGCGCCGTTGCGCGACCTGGGACCGCTGGGCATCGGTCAAGGGGAGGGCGGCGGCCTCGTCGGGCGGCAGCAGCGGCCCTCGCTCCGGGCCTTCTTGTCTCAGGTGCCACACCGCGGCCGACGTGGCCAGGCGCTGCGCCTCGGCGTCGGTGTCGGCGCACACCACCGACACGGCCACGCATCCCTGCGCCAGGCTCGAACGGGTCGACGGCGTGAAGCCCTTCCGGTAGGCGTTCAGCACCTGGGGGCCGAACTGGGCGGTGATGAAATGGCCGAAGGCGAAGGGCAGCCCCAGGTAGGCAGCGGCTGCCGCACCCTGGCTGCTGGACCCCAGGATCCACACCTCGGGCCCACCCGGCCCCTCGGGCATGGCCCGCACGCCGGCGTAAGGGTGGTCCGTCTCCAGGGCGCCGTCGAGGAAGCCCAGAAGGTCGACCACCTTCTGGGCGAAGTGCTCGTCGCCCAGCGCTCCCGGCCGGTATTGCAGCGCCGCTTCGGTGAGGGGGTCGGTGCCCGGGTGGCGCCCGAGGCCGAGGTCGATGCGGCCGGGATGGAGGGCGTGCAGCATCCGGAAGCTCTCGGCCACCTTCAGGGGGCTGTAGTGGGGAAGGAGGACTCCTCCTGAACCCACGCGGATCGACGTCGTGCGAGCCGCCGCCGCAGCCACCAGGATCTCGGGGCTGGGGCTGGCCAGTGAGGCCGTGTTGTGGTGCTCAGCGACCCAGTATCGGCGATAGCCGTGCGCCTCGGCGGCCACGGCCAGGGCGACGCTGGCCGTCAGGGCGTCCGTCGCGCTCGACCCGGCGGGGACCGGGCACTGATCCAGCACGCTCAGGGTGAGGGCCACGCCCAGAGTCTCGCCGCGCCGGCGAGGGCTCAAGCCTGCGGCGCTCCGGGTCAGACCACGGTCAGCGCCGTGGGAGCGGTGAGTTGAGTCGCGTCCGACTGGCGGACGAAGCAGAGGTACCGCAATCCGGAGGTGGCCACGGTCGGGATGATCCTGGTGGTGGCGGGGATGCTGCCCGTGGCGTCGGAGTTCACTGCCGCGCCGAGCCGGAGGCCGGTCCCGCAGCTCGCGGCCGTCCCTGCCATCCTCAATCCGTAGGCCACGCTCGGTTGGGCGCCGGTGGCGCTGACGGCGATGGGGTCCCCTGGCTCCGCCGAGACCGGTGCCGCGGTGGTCGTCGACGCTGGGGGCGGCAGGCCTCCCGCAGAGCTGGCGAGGAAGACACTGCTGGCCGTGTTCCAGTGGGTCGCCAGGTAACTGCCGGCGGGAGGGTTGGTGTGGAAGTAGTCGTCGTGGTTGCAGTCGAAGCGGCTTTCGTGGCTCGAAGGGCAGCGGCTCTCCATGGTGACGTCGGGACCGTCGACGTAGCACATGCGGTCGGACTCGTCCCGGCAGTGGTTGGAGGGTGTGGAGTTGGGCGCCGACGTCTGCACTCCGCCCAGGTTGTGCATGAGCTCGTGGGCCTCGACCGATCCGCCGAAGCCCCAGCAGCCGTTGTCCACCCGCGCCACCTCACCCGCGACCTGGGGGTGGCCATTGCTGTAGTTGGCGCCCGGGGCCGGGTTCTGGCTGTCGTCCCAGTACACCTGGGCGATCCCGCAGTACACGTTGGCGTCCACCCAGACCAGGTACTTCCGGTCGGAGCGGTTGTAGCCCCGGGACCGCAGCTCGGAGATCGTGTTGCTCATGTTGTCGTCGCCCGTCGTCGAGAACGTCACCCGGTCGATCATCGGGTTGCAGGACGGGTCAGTCAGGAAGCGCACGTGCCGGGTGCCGCCGGTCTCGGCCGCCGAGGCGTTGACGATCATGTCGACGTCCGCCGCCCACTGGCCGAACGACGCCGCGAACGAGGCGTAACGGTCGGTCACGTTCGAGGCTCGGGCGTAGATC
>JAIVIH010000061.1 GCA_020200615.1 Actinomycetota bacterium
GGCCCGCAGGCCGGCACCGTAGGCGGCCCCCGATTCGGCCGTGATGTGCGTGCCCTCGGACTGGGTCTCGATGTCGGGCGCGAAGCCGTCGATGCGCTGCTTGGTGGGGGTCTCGTAGTTGATCGCCTCGGTCGCCCGCCTTACGTCCGCCTCCCAGTCGATCAGGCGGGGGAAGTCCCAGCCGTAGACCCGGATGCCGGCGGCATGGGCCGCGGGGAGGATCTTGTTGAGGAAGGGGCCGGCGTAGAACCCCTCTCCGGACGATCCCATCCGGACGTACAGGTGGGTGAGACCCACTTCCTTGGCCCGGGAGATGATGGCGCCCACGTCACCGGACTCGGTCTGGTTGACCTGCCAGATCCACATCCCCTTGCCGTAGGGGAGCTGGCGTTCGAGGGTTTTGACCGGCGGAGGCCGCAGAGGCCCGAGGCCCAGGGTGAAGTCGAACCCGGTGATGCGGCTCATAGCCACGCCGGAGGCGACCAGGGTGAGCACGGTGGCGACAACCCAGAGCGTGGCCGGCTTGGCCGGAGCGACCGGACGGGGTTCTCTCGGTGGGCGCCGGCTCGACTGCGGCGCGACGGAGGCGCTTTCGCGCTCCTTGTCTACTGTGATCAGCACGTTTGTCTATGGCTGGCCCCAAGTGCTGCCTCAGCAAGCGGACCCCAGCCCCCTCCCGGGTCAGGTATTCGCCGCCGCCGGGCCGTTCTCCTGCTTAGCTCTCACCACGCAGAGTGGCGCGTCTGACCTCCTCGATGGCCTGGGTGACCTTGATGCCCCGGGGGCAGGCGTCGGTGCAGTTGAAGGCCGTGCGGCAGCCCCAGGTCCCCGAGCGCCGGTCGAGATCGGCCAGGCGCTCGCCTCCGGCCTCGTCGCGAGAGTCGAAGACGAACCGGTGGGCGTTCACCATGGCGGCCGGGCCCACGAAGGACTCGTTCCCCCAGAAGACCGGGCACGACGTCGTGCAGGCGGCGCAGAGGATGCACTTGGTGGTGTCGTCGTAGCGGGCCCTGTCCTCCGGGGTCTGGAGCCGCTCCCGGTCGCCTTCGGCCGGTTGAGCGGTCAGCCACGGCTTGAGCGAGCGGTACTGCTCGAAGAACGGCTCCATGTCCACCACCAGGTCCTTGAGCACGGGCAGGCCCCGGAGGGGCTCCACGGTTATGACGTCGCCCACGTCCTTGACCAGGAGAACGCACGCCAGCCGGTTGTGGCCGTTGATGAGCATGGCGTCGGACCCGCAGACGCCGTGGGCGCACGAGCGCCGGAAGGCGAGGGTGCCGTCCTGGTGCCACCGGACCTCGTGGAGGGCGTCCAGTACCCGGTCGGTCTCCTGCACCTCCACCTGGTAGGTCTCCCAGTGGGGCCGGCGGTCGCGGTCCGGATCGAAGCGCTTGACGCGCAACTGAATTTTCAATATTTCCTCTCCATGGGCTGGTAGTTCCCGGCGACGACGGGCTTGTAGGCGAGCGTGAGCTTTCCGTCGGCGCCGCGGCTGACCAGGCTGTGGCGCATCCAGCCGGCGTCGTCGCGCTTGGGGAAGTCGTCCCGGAAGTGGGCGCCCCGGCTCTCGGTGCGGGCCCGCGCTCCTGCCACCAGGGCCTGGGCCAGGTCGAGCAGGAACCCCAGCTCGAGGGCCTCGGTCAGGTCGTAGTTGAACCGGCTGCCCTTGTCGTCCACGGTGACCTCGGGGAAGCGATCCCTCAGGTCGTCGACCGTGGCCATGACCGCGCTCAGGCTCTCGTCGGTGCGGAACACGGACGCCTTGTCCGTCATCTCGGCCTGGAGGGACGCTCGCAGGTCGGCCGTCTTCTCTCCCCCGGTGCCCGCCTTGAGCCGTTCGATGGCCCGCACCGTGTCCTCCTCGGGAGAGTCCCCAGGGGTGGGCTGGGCCGACTGGGCAGCGAAGGCGGCCATGGCCGCGCCCCCGCGCCGCCCGAAGACCACGATGTCCAGCAGCGAGTTGGTTCCCAGCCGGTTGGCGCCGTGGACCGAGACGCACGCGCACTCGCCGGCGGCGTACAGGCCGGCCACGACGGTGCCGTCGGCGTCGGACACAACCTCGGCTTGAACGTTGGTGGGGATGCCGCCCATGGCGTAGTGGGCGGTGGGCTGGACGGGGATGAGCTCGGTCTTGGGCTCGATGCCGAGGTAGGTCCGCACGAACTCGGTGATGTCGGGCAGCTTGGCGTCGATCTGCTCCGGGGGCAGATGGGTGAGGTCGAGGTGGAGGAAGTCGCCCTCGGCTCCGCATCCCCGGTCCTGGCGGATCTCGGTGAGCATGGCCCGGCTCACCAGGTCGCGGGGTGCCAGGTCTTTCACCGTGGGTGCGTAACCCTCCATGAACCGATCCCCGGCGCGGTTGCGCAGGATCCCGCCCTCGCCCCTGGCCGCCTCGGACAGGAGGATCCCGAGCTTGTAGATACCCGTGGGGTGGAACTGGAAGAACTCCATGTCCTGGAGGGGGACGCCTCGGCGCAGCAGCAGGGCGGGGCCGTCGCCGGTGAGGGTGTGGGCGTTGGACGAGACCTTGTAGATCCGCCCGAAGCCGCCGGTGGCGAACAGGGCGGCCTTGCAGGCGAAGACGTGGACGTCGCCCGTCGCCAGCTCGTACCCGACCACGGCTGCCACCTGTCCGTTGTCGCCGAAGGCGATGTCGAGCACCTGGAACTCGTCGAAGAAGTCGACGCCCCGGGACAGGCACTGCTGGTAGAGGGTCTGGAGGATCATGTGGCCCGTCCGGTCGGCGGCGTAGCAGGCCCGCCGGACCGGGGCCTCCCCGTGGTTGCGGGTGTGGCCGCCGAAGCGACGCTGGTCGATCCTGCCCTCGGGCGTCCGGTTGAAGGGCAGCCCGAAGCGCTCCAGCTCGATGACGGCGTCGACCGCTTCCCGGCACATGATGTCGGCCGCGGGCTGGTCGACCAGGTAGTCGCCGCCCTTGACCGTGTCGAAGGCGTGCCACTCCCACGAGTCCTCCTCCACGTTGGCCAGCGCCGCGCACATACCGCCCTGGGCCGCTCCGGTGTGGGACCGGGTGGGGTGGAGCTTGGACAGGACCGCCGTCTTGCACTTCCCGGCGCACTCGATGGCGGCCCGCAGTCCGGCTCCGCCGGCGCCCACGATCACCGCGTCGTAGACGTGGCGGTGGACGGTGATGCTCGGGCCGGGCACCACCCGATCCTGGCACGGCCCGCCTCGGTCGGTGGCCCCCGGGGCCGCTACCGCTGAGTGGCGATGCGCTGGGCCGCCCCCACGGGGAGGACCATCAGGGCGGCCACGAGGAGCACCCCCACCACCCGCATCGCCGCGACGACGGTGATGGCGGCCAAGGCCGCCAGCCCCAGGCTCAGGGCGTCGACCGGTAGTCCTGCCACCCGGGCCGCCTCCTCGTCGAGGATCACCGAGAACAGGGCCCGCCACGACGCCGCCACCGCGGCCAGGACCACAACTCCGAGAACGACGATGGTCACGGTGTCGGCCGGGCTCACGGTGAGGATGGACCCGAAGAGGTAGGTGAGCACGCCGGCGTTGAGCGACCCGGCCAGGCCCGTCAGCACTACGCCTCCGGCGATGCCCGAGTAGAAGAACACGGCGAGGGCCAGGTCGCCCGAAGCACGCCGCCTCAGCCGGAGCCACTCGATGGCCACGGCCCCGGCCACGGCCACGACCAGGGCCGTCCAGAGGGGGCTGATCCCGAACAAGAGGCCGGCGGCCACTCCGGCGAAGGCGACGTGGCCCACGCCGTCCCCCATCAGGGCCAGGCGCTTGTGAACGAGGAACGTCCCGATCAGAGGGGCGGAGGCCCCCACGACCAGGCCTGCGGCCAGGGCCAGCTGCATGTACTGCCGGTCGAAGGGCCAGGGGAGGGGGAGCACGTCAGCCCAGGCCCTCCAGCCACAGGGGCAGGTCCTGGGCGTGGATGCCCAGGCTCACCCCCCCGGCGGCCAGCTCGGCCGGCGGCCCGTCGAACATCAGCCGCCCCCGGCGGAGGACGAGGAGGCGGTCGAGGTCGTCGGCGACGGCGCCCAGCTCGTGGGAGACGAGGAGCACGGCCGCCCCGTGGTCGCGGACCATGTGCACCAGGGAGTCGCGGAAGAGGCGCTGGGAGTCGGCGTCGATGCCGGCCACGGGCTCGTCGAGGACGAGGAAATTGGGGCGGTTGACGAGGGACCGGGCGATGAAGGCGCGCTGCTGCTGGCCACCGCTCAGTTCCGACAGGAGGGAGTGCCGCACCTCGGTCAGGGCCACCGACTCCAGGGCGTGCTCCACCTCCTCGTGGTCGGTCGGGCGCGGGCGCCGTCGCCATCCCCGGCGGGCCAGGCCACCGGAGGCGACGACCTCCTCGACCGTCGCCGGAAGCTGGTCGTCCAGCATGGGCCGCTGGGGCACGTACCCGATCCGCCACCGGTCGCGCAGGCGGGCGGGAGGGACCTGGAAGATCCGCACCTGGCCGGCGTCGGGAGCCAGCAACCCCAGGATGATGCGCAGGAGGGTCGACTTGCCCGAGCCGTTGGGGCCGGCGAGGGCCACGAACTCCCCGGCGGCCACGCCCAGGCTCACCCCGTCGAGCACGGGGCGGCGGCCGTAGGAGAAGGAGACGCCCTCGACCTCCAGGACCGCCACGGGGGCCGTCACCGGCAGCCCAGGGCCGACCGGAGGGTGGTGAGGTTGGTTCGCATGAGCGAGAGGTAAGTCTGGCCCGCGTCCACTTCCTCGTCGGTTCGACCTTCGACCGGGTTCAGCACCGCCGTGCGCACTTCCGCCTCCCGGGCCAGGGCCTGCGCCACCTTCGGGGACACGAGGGTCTCGTAGAAGATGGTGGTGACGCCGCGAGCGCGAACCATATCGCTGAGCTGGGCCAGGCGTCCGGGGTCGGGCTCGGACTCGGGAGACAGGCCGGCGACCGCCTCCTGGGTCAGCCCGTACCTGCGGGCCAGGTACCCGAAGGCGGCGTGGGCGGTGACGATCACCCTCCGGTCACAGTCGGCCAGACTCCGGCGGAAGGCGTCGTCCAGCTGGTTCAGCTCCGCCACGTACTCCTGAGCCCGGGCCTCGTAGGCCGGTGCGCTGGCGGGGTCGACCTTGACGTACGCGGCGCGGATCCTCTCGACGACCCTGGCCATCAAAGAAGGGTCGAGCCACACGTGGGGGTCGCCTTCGATGAGACCCGGACCCTCCACTCCGCTCAGAGGGCCGCTCGGGCCCAGGTTCGAGACGTCCACGACCTCGCCCTCGGCCCTCCGCACGGCCCGCTCCACCCCCGGTTGGAAGCCACCGTCGAGGTAGAAGACGAGGTCGGCGTCCTCGATGCGGTCCACCTGGCGGGAGTCGAGCTCGAGGTCATGAGGCTCGGCGCCGGCAGGAGTCAGGTCGACCACCGACACCCGGTCGCCCCCCACCCGGCGAGCGGCCTCGAAGACCGGGTAGAAGCCGGCCACGGCCGAGAGCTTCCCGTCTTCCGAACCGCCGGCGCCGTCGTCCGTCCGGCAGGCCGGTAGAGCCAGGCCGAGGACTGCGACGGCTACGAGAGCGTAGCGATAATGAGAACGGATACCAAAAGCTAGCAGTTCTCGATCAACCAGCAGTTCTCGCTCAGGCGCACCGGGCGCAGACGCCCACCAGGTCGAGGCGGTGGAACTGGGCCCGGAAGCCGGTCTCGGCGGCCACGTTGTCCAGCGTCTTGGCCATCGTCTGCTCGAAACGGGGGGGCACGGTGTAGTCGTCGACCGACCCACATTCCACGCACACCAGGTGGTGGTGGTGGCTGGTCAGGTCTTCGGCCAGCTCGAAGCGCGAGAAGTCGTCCCCTCCCTGCACCTTGCTCACCACTCCGGCCTGCTCCAGCACGGTGAGGTTGCGGTACACCGAGCTCTGGGGGACGGACCGATCGGCGGAGACGATCTCGGGGATGGAGAGGGGCCGCTCCGCCGAAGAGAGCACGTCGACCAGGGCTCGCCTGCCCCTGGTGTAGCGCTGGTGGACCTTGCGGAGCCGGACGGTGGCCGTGTCGTGAAGTTCGGTCGACACGCATGCAGACTACCAACCGCCCTTGGGATCCTGAGTTGGCCGGATATCCACCGGGATGGGCCTACGCTTGGGGATGGCCGTGCAACCCGAGCCGGAGCTTCCCATGACCGGGCCCCTGGTCGACCGCTTCGGGCGCGTGGTCAGCGACCTCCGCATCTCGGTCGTGGACCGCTGCAACTTCCGGTGCACCTACTGCATGCCCGCGGCCGGCCTGTCGTGGCTCGGGCGGGACGAGCTCCTCACCGTCGACGAGATCGAGACCCTGGCCCGGGTGTTCGTCGCCCTGGGCGTCCGCGAGATCAAGCTGACGGGGGGTGAGCCGACCGTGCGTCGGGAGCTGGTCGAGATCGTGAGGCGCCTGCGGGCCATCGATCCCGAGCTCGACCTGTCCCTGACCACCAACGGGTTCCTGCTGGAACGCCTGGCCGGACCGCTCGAGGAGGCGGGGCTCGACCGGCTGACGGTGTCGTGCGACTCGTTGCTCCGCCACCGTTTCGAGGCCATGACCCGCCGGGACGCCCTCGAGCAGGTCCTGGCCGGCCTGAGGGCCACCGAGGCCGCCGGCCTCACGCCGGTCAAGATGAATTGTGTGGTGCTGGCCGGCACCAACGACGACGAGGTCGTCGACTTCGCCAGGCTGGCCCGCCACAGCGGCCGCGACATCCGCTTCATCGAGTACATGCCCTTGGACGCCGAGCACGACTGGGAGCGGGCCAAGGTCGTGCCCTCCCGGTTGATCCGGGAGGTCATCGAAGACGTCTATCCCCTCGTGGCCCTGTCCCAGGGAGCTCAGCCGGCGGCCACGTTCGGCTTCGCTGACGGCGCCCCCGGGACCGTGGGCTTCATCTCCTCGGTGACGGAGCCCTTCTGCGCGTCCTGCAACCGCATCCGCATCACGGCCGAAGGCCAGCTGCGGGCGTGCCTGTTCGCCCTCGAGGAGACCGACCTGCGGAGCCCTCTCCGGGCGGGAGTGGACGCGGCCGAGCTGGAGGCGTCGATCCGGCTGGCGGTGTGGGAGAAGTGGTCCGGCCACCACATCAACCACGCCGACTTCGTCCGTCCCGCCCGCAGCATGTCCATGATCGGCGGCTGACGGTCGGCTCGGGGCTACCGGCTAGCTGATTTCCACCGATCCCTGGAGAACGGCGTCCACCCGGAGCCTTTCCTCGCCGGGCTCGAGGGTCGCCCGGAACGGGCCTTCGCCGAACTTCACGGACGAGGCGCGGGCCGACCGGTCGGGGAACTGCACCTGGAGGTCTCCCGTCACCTCCAGCCTTCCCGGCCCCTCGACCTCGAACTTCGTCATGGGTTCGAGGCGGACGACGACGTCGCCCTGGGAGACGAGGACGGTCCGATCGTCGGCGGTGAAGTCGACGCCCTCCTGGGGCGTGGCCAGGCCTCCGGCGCCCACCGCCACCGGCGCGCCGATGCCGTAGTCGCCGGGCAGGAACTTCCGGCCGCGGCCGTCCAGCGACCACACCGCGCCGCTGCCGTCCACCTCGAGGTGGGCCGGCCCCAGATCGAGCCCGCCCGCTCCCAGTCGTGCTCGGCGTCCAAGGGCATGTACTCGATGAAGCGGATGTCGCGTCCGCTGCGGCGGGCCAGCCGGGCGAAGTCCACGACCTCGTCCTCGTTGGTGCCGGCCAGCACCACACAGTTCATCTTGGGCCAGGTCGCAGACGAGGACGAGTCCGATGAGGAAGGCGAGGCCCTGGCGCACGGGCGCGAGAGTACGTTGGTTCCGCATGTCGCGGCCTGCCACCGTCGGCCAGCTCCGGGAGGCGGGCTGGCGGCCCTCCCGGGTCAAGGACGAGGTGCGGCGCAACGTCGCCGCCCGGGTGGCCGCCGGTGAGCCCGTCGTGTCGGGCGTCATCGGGTTCGACGACACCGTCCTGCCCCAGCTGGAGAACGCCCTCCTCGCCGGACACGACGTCATCTTCCTGGGGGAGCGGGGCCAGGCCAAGACCAGGATCATCCGCTCGCTGGTCGAGCTGCTGGACGAGTGGACGCCGATCGTCGCCGGGTCGGAGATCAACGACGATCCCTACGAGCCGGTGTCCCGTCACGCCCGAGACCTTGTGCGCGAGCACGGCGACGACACACCCGTGGACTGGGTCCACCGCAGCCAGCGGTTCGGGGAGAAGCTGGCCACGCCGGACACGTCCATCGCCGACCTCATCGGCGAGGTCGACCCGATCCGGGTGGCGGAGGGCCGCTACCTCTCGGACGAGCTCACCCTGCACTACGGGTTGGTGCCCCGCACGAACCGGGGCGTCTTCGCCATCAACGAGCTGCCGGACCTGGCCGAGCGCATCCAGGTCGGCCTCCTGAACGTCCTCGAGGAGCGGGACGTCCAGATCCGGGGCTACAAGGTCCGCCTCCCGCTCGACGTGCTGTTGGTGGCGTCGGCCAACCCCGAGGACTACACCAACCGGGGCCGGATCATCACGCCCCTGAAGGACCGCTTCGGGGCCCAGATCCGCACCCACTACCCGCAAGACGTGGACACCGAGTTGGCCGTCGTGCGCCAGGAGGCCCGCCCCATCGACCTGCCGGGGGTGCGGGTCGAGGTGCCCGACCACATGGCCGAGGTCATCGCCACCATCACCCACGAGGCCCGGAACCACGCCAGCGTCAACCAGCGCTCCGGCGTGTCGGTGCGCCTGTCGATCGCCAACTACGAGACGCTGGTGGCCAACGCCGCCCGGCGGGCCCTGCGCCTGGGAGAGCCCGACGCCGTTCCGCGGATAAGCGACCTGGCCGCGCTGGCCTCCTCGACCGCGGGGAAGGTCGAGATCGAGACCCTCGACGACAGCCACGGCGAGGAGGTGGTCGACCGGATCATCAAGTCCGCGGTCCTGGCCGTGTTTCGGGCCCGCTGCCGCATCAACGACCAGCGGGAGGTGCTGGCCGAGTTCGACCGCGGCGCGGCGGTCAATGTCGGGGACGACGTGCCGTCGGCCGACTACCTCCGGGCGCTGGCCGAGCTCCCCGCCCTGCGTTCGGCGGTGGGGCCCCTCGCCGTCAGCGAGACGCCGCCCGCCGTAGCCAGCGCCCTCGAGCTGGTGCTTGAAGGGCTTCACCTGTCGCGCCGGCTCAACAAGGACCACGTCGGCGGGCGGGCCACCTACCGATCCCGGGGCTGAGGGTGAGCCCCGGCTATCGGTACTCCCGCTGGGACGGGACCCAGGCCGGATTCGAGCCGACGGCGGAGGACGTGCTGGCCGAGATGGCCGACGATCTCGTGTACCACGGTGACGTCCACGCCGCCCTGCGCCGGATGCTGCAGTCCGGCCTCCGCGATGGGGAAGGCCGCGAGGTCCAGGGCCTGCGCGAGCTCCTGGAGCAGGTCCGCCGTCGCCGCCAGGAGGAGCTGGCCCGGTTCAAGGACATGCTGGCCGCCCTCAACCACATGCTCGGCCAGCGCGCTCGCGGCGAGGAGCCCGACTTCGACGGGTTCATGGAGCGCTTCGGAGACTTCTTCCCCGGCCGTCCCCAGACCCTGGACGAGCTGGTCGAGCAGCTGGCGGCCCAGATGGCGGCCGGCCAGGCCCTGCTCGACTCCATGACGCCGGAGCAGCGGGCCGAGCTGCGGGCCCGGTCCCAGGAGCTGCTGGACGACCTCGACCTCCGCTGGCAGATCGACCAGCTGGGCCGGCACCTCGAAGAGGCCTTCCCGGATCTGGGGCAGGACGAGGTGCAGGGCCAGGGCCAGCCGCTGTCGGGTGCCGATCTAGGCGACCTGGTGGGAGGTGCGCAGCTCACGGAACGGTTCGGCCAGCTCGGCGACCTCGAGAACCTGCTCCGCTCGGCCACGTCACCCGGCGCTCTGGCCGAGGCCGACCTCGACGTCGCACGCGACCTGCTGGGCGACGCCGCCGCGGCCGACATCCAACGGCTGGCGGAGATGGCTCGCAGGCTGGAGGAGGCGGGCCTGATCGGGCAGAAGGAGGGGCGATACGAGCTCACCCCCCGCGGGCTCCGGAGGATCGGCCAGCGGGCCCTGGCCGACCTGTTCGGCCGGCTGGACAAGGACCGGTTCGGCGCCCACGACGCCGACCGCACCGGCCCGGGCCACGAGCGCACCTACGAGTCAAAGCCCTACGAGTACGGGGATCCCTTCCACCTCGACATCGAGCGCACCATCCGCAACGCGGTGAGCAGGAGCGGCCAGGGCGTGCCCGTCCGCCTGGACCCCGTCGACTTCGAAGTGGGGCGGACCGAGGCCCGCACCCGCACCAGCACAGTCCTCCTGCTCGACCTCTCCCTCTCCATGCCTATGCGGGAGAACTTCCTGGCGGCCAAGAAGATGGCCATGGCCCTACACGCCCTGATCTCGTCCCGGTTCCCCCAGGACTACCTGGGGATCGTCGGGTTCAGCGAGGTGGCCCGAGCCCTCCGGCCCGAGGACCTGCCCGAGGTGTCGTGGGACTTCGTCTACGGCACCAACATGGAGCACGCCCTGTTGCTGGCCCGCCGGCTCCTCGCCCGCCAGACGGGCACCCGCCAGGTGATGATGGTCACCGACGGGGAGCCCACGGCCCATCTGGTTCCGGGCGGTGGGGTCTTCTTCCACTACCCGCCCGCGCGGGAGACGGTAGACGCCACCCTGGCCGAGGTGGCCCGCTGCACGGCCGAGGGGATCCGCATCAACACCTTCGTCCTGGACGCCACCGACCGGCTGGAGGCTTTCGTCGAACGGCTGGCGAGGATCAACCGGGGCCGGGTCTTCATGACGACGCCCGCCACCCTCGGCAGTTACGTGCTGGTGGACTTCCTGGAGCAGAAGCGGGCCCTCCGGCGCCGCCCGGCCTGACCGGCGCTCACCTGGGCCACCGCCTTCGGCGGCTGCCCCGCTGAGCGGGGCACTGTGCTCGACGGTTCGCTCGCCTGCGGCTCGCTCACTCGGAGCCGGCGTCGAGGAGATCCCGGTAGAGGGCGAGCGTGCGGTCGTCGAAGGCCACCAGCCGGACCAGTTCCACCGAGGTGGTCGCGGCCCGCAGGGTTTCGACGGCGATGGCCGCCGCCTCGGCGTGGGGATAGCCGTATATGCCGGTGGAGATGGCGGGGAAAGCGACGGACCGGGCGCCGACCTCGTCGGCGACCTCGAGGGCCCGGCGGTAGCAGGAGGCGAGAAGACCGGGCTCGCCGTGGTCCCCGTCCCGGTATCTCGGGCCCACGGCGTGGATGACCCACCGGGCGGGGAGGCGGAACCCGGGAGTGGCCTTGGCGTCGCCCGTCGCACAGCCCCCCAACTTGCGGCACGCCTCCAGCAGCTCCGGCCCCGCGGCCCGGTGGATGGCCCCGTCTACGCCACCGCCCCCCAG
>JAIVIH010000309.1 GCA_020200615.1 Actinomycetota bacterium
TGGAGCAACGGGAGAGCCCCCGGGGCAGTGTGCTGTTCCGCCAGGGACAGCCCCAGGACGGGGTGTGGGTCCTGCGCAGCGGGACCGTCGAGCTCACCGTGGGGGACGGCCGCCGGCCGCTGGTGGTGCAGGTCCTGCGCCCGGGCGACGTCGAAGGCGACATCGCCCTGCTGCTGGGCCAGCCACCGCCCTATGGCGCCCACGCCCTCGACGACGTGGTCTGCCTGTTCCTGGCCGCCAGCTCCTTCGAGCGCCTCCTCGCCGACTACCCGCCCGTCGCCCGCCGGTGGCTCTCGAGCATCGCCTCCCGCCTGGCCCGCAGCCATCTGCGCATCGTCGAGCTGCTCGGTCGTCCCCTCGCCGCCCAGGTCGCCGCCCTGCTGCTCGACGAGGCCGTCGAGAGCGAGGTCCGCTTTCCCCAGCGCACGCTGGCCGCCATGCTGGGCGTCCACCGCCAGGCCCTGAACCGCACGCTCAAGGGATTCGAGCGGCAAGGTGCCGTCGGGTTGGCCTACGGGCGCATCACGCTGTCCGATCCGACTCACTTGCAGGCGGTGGCCGGTCGCTGAGCGTGTCATCGCCGACGGCCTGGCGGGAGCCGGACCTCCGAAGCCGACCAGCCGTAGGCAGGGTGTCCCGGGCTGGCACACCTCGGGCAGATCGACGGCGTCCTGCGAGGCTCCCCCGAGTACTCATGCAGCCGGGGGCCAACCGCGGCATCGCCGTCCTGTCGGAGCGGGCGTGAGCCAACCGCACGGGGCCCGCCGCCACCCGGGCGTGTCCCACCCGCCGCCGCGTGCAGGAGAAGTGTCTCCTCGAGGACAGTCGGCGGCCCGAGAGGCACGGCCGGTCATCCTGGAGGGTAGGAGCGAGGAGGACGTCGAGAGGGAGCTACGGCATGGCAGAGGTCCGTTCGCGGGTCGTCGGGGACGTCACGATGCGCTGGGTCGAGGAAGGCGAGGGCCCCCCCGTCGTGTTCGTGCACGGCATCCCCACCGGCCCCGAGCTGTGGCGCCACGTGCTCCCCCGCCTGGGCGGCGCCCGGCGCCTGGCCTGGGAGATGGTCGGCTACGCCGGGTCCATCCCCGCCGGCGTGGGCCGCGACATCTCGGTCGCCCGCCAGGCCGAGTACCTGCTCGCCTGGCTCGACGCCATGGGCGTCGAGCGTGCCGTGCTCGCCGGCCACGATCTGGGCGGCGGTGTGGCCCAGATCGCCGACCGTGCGGTCGCCCGAACGCTGCGCGGGCCTGGTGCTGGTCAACTCGATCGCCTACGACTCCTGGCCGATCCCCTCCGTCAAGGCCATGCGCGCGGCCGGCGGCCTCGTCGCTCGCCTGCCCCCGGCCGCCTTCCGGCCCGTCTTCGCCGGCTTCGTACGCCTCGGCCACGATCGCCCCGAGGTGGCGAAGGACTCCGTGGCACGCCACTGGCGCCCCTACGCCGAGCACGGCGGTGCGAGCGCCTTCGTCCGACAGATCCGCTCGCTACGCACCGCCGACACGCTTGCCGTGGCCGGTGCCCTGGCGGCGCTGCGAGTCCCGGCTCGGATCGTCTGGGGGGCCGCCGATGGCTTCCAGAAGCTCCGCTACGGCGAGCGTCTCGCCGCCGACCTCGGCACTGCGCTCGTTCGCCTCGGCGGGGCCCGGCACTTCGTCCCCGAAGACCATCCTGAGCCCGTGGCCGATGCCGTGGCCGAAGTCCTCGCCGCCACGTCGCCGTGACGATGACTCCCTCCCGGCCGCTCGTGGTCGCCTTCGACGCCGTGGAGACCCTGTTCTCGCTCGACCCCGTCCGCTCGGCCCTCGAGGCCCTCGGTGCCGGTCCCCGTGGCCTGGAGCTGTTCTTCGCCCGCCTCTTGCGCGACGGGTTCGCCCTGGCGGCTGCCGGGCTACCGCCCGTTCCACGAGGTCGCCACCGGCGCCCTCCGGTTCGCACTGCCCGAGCCCAGCGACGAGGCCGTTGCGCGCGCGCTCGGGGCGTTCGAGGCGCTGCCGGCTCATCCAGACGCGGAGCCGGCGCTGGTCCGGTTGGTCGCCGCCGGCCTGCGGGTCATCGTGCTCACCAACGGTGGTGAGGTCCAGACGCGGGCGCTGCTCCAGCGCACAGGCCTCGACCCCCACATCGAGGCGGTGGTGGGGGCGGAGGGGGCAGGGCGGTGGAAGCCGGCGCCAGGCGCGTACCGGCACGCGGCCCGAGTCGTCGGTATCGACCCCTCCCGTCTCGCCCTGGTGGCGGTGCACTCGTGGGACGTGCACGGCGCACGCCGGGCCGGGCTGATGACCGGCTGGGCGTCACGCCTGGAGGGTCGGTTGCCGGAGGTCTTCGACCCGCCCCACGTCTCCGGTCGCGACCTTGTCGAGGTCGCGGACGCCCTGATGGCGCTCGACCGCTAGAACGGCGTGACGCGCCGACCCGTCCACGGCCCGCACGTGTCGGCGCCGGGGGCCGGCCGTCTTTCAGCTCTGCCTCCTGCCGCGCTCAACGCCCGGCATGGCACGGGTGCTGGCAGCGTGGCCTCCCTGGCGGGGTATCGCTCCCCAAGAGGGATCCTCGTGTCTCGAGCGGGCGGGACAGCTGGGGCCTGAAGGAGCGGGCATCCCCGGTGCAGAGGGCAGGCGGGGCCGAGAGGACGTTCGGTCTTGGAAGAGCCCCGAAGCTTCATCTGTCGAACTTGGTCCTCCAGCGGACACTTCGCGTTCTGCCGGCGCCTGGCGCGGGAAGGAACGACTCCGGCAATCGACAAGCGACGAACGTTCGGAGACCGCATGACCGGATACCCACCCGGCGGCGAGCATTCCGGGACGGGGCTTCACGCCACCTACCGGGCCCGCGACGACGCCAGCCTCGCCTTCCCCCCCGACCGCAGCGTGCTGCTGGTCATCGACCCGGTGAACGATTTCCTCTCCGAGGGCGGCGCCGGGTGGGAGATGACCAAGGGGACGGTCAAGAAGAACGACGTGGTCGCCAACCTGGCCCGTGCCATCGACGCAGCACGCGGCCACGGCATCCCCGTCCTGTTCGGCCCCATGGCCTACACCGCCGAGGACTACGCCGACGAGGGGCTCCAGCGCCGCAGCGGCATCAACCGCATCATGTTCGAGCAGAAGATGTTCCTGGCCGGCTCCTGGGGCGCCGCCTTCCACCCCGACCTGCGGCCCGGCGACGACGAGGTGGTGCTGCTGCCCCACAAGGGCACCGACGTGTTCGAGACCGACCTGCCCGAGCACCTGGGGCGCCTCGGCACCACCCACCTGGTCATCGCTGGCATGACCGCCAACCTGTGCTGCGAGTCCACCGGCCGCCACGCCGCCGAGCACGGCTACGACGTGACGTTCCTCTCCGACGCCATCGGTGCCGAGAACCTCGCCGCCTACGAGGCCTCGGTCAGGGTGAACTACCCCCTCATCGCCAACGCCGTGCTCACCGTCGAGGAGTTCCTGGCCGCCCTGGCCGACGCCGGCCAGACTGTGGCCGTCCAGCCCGGCGACACCGTCGTCGGCTCCGACCGGGGCGAGATCGGCACCGTCGAAGAGGTCGTCCCCCCCTCCGACGGCGCCCCGGGCTACATGCTGGTCCCTCGTGGCGTGCTCTTCGAGAAGGACACCTTCATCCCCCTCGACGCGGTGGTGAAGCGGGCGGGAAGGCGGGTGTTCGTCAACGTGCCCAAGCTCGTCGCCGGCAAGATGCCCTGGGGCGAGCCCCCGGGGGCGGCGACGTGGGAGGAGAAGCTGGGTCCCCCCGCCGCTTCCGTCGCCGAGCTCTACGCCGACCGCTCCCCGTCGGTCCTCGGCTCGCCCGGGCGTCGGTAGCAGGAGCGCCGGGCGATGGATGGACGAACGGCGTTCGAGACGATCGGCCGGGACGAGCTCCGCCGGTTGATGGAGGCCGAGGGGGCCCAGGTCGTGGAGGTGCTCCCCGAGCCCGAGTACCACTGGGCCCACCTCCCCGGGGGCGCGCAGCGTGCCGTTGAAGCAGTTCGACGACACCACGACGGCGGATCTCGACCGGGGTCGGCCGGTGGTCGTCTACTGCAACGACTTCCAGTGAGACATGAGCCCCCGGGCCGCGTGGCGGCTCGTTCAGCTCGGCTTCGCACCCGTCTACGACTACCCCGGCGGCAAGATGGACTGGCTCTCCTACGGCCTTGCCACGAGGGCTCCGCTCTGCTCGCCGGCGATCTCATCGACCGCTCCGTGCCGACCTGTGGCCTGGATGCGCCCTTGGCCGAGGCGCGACGCCGGGCCGAAGAGGGCGGGCATGGGCTGTGTGTGGTGGTGACCGGCGGCGACGTGGTGATGGGCCTCCTGCGGGGCGGCGCCCTCGACGGGCCCGATGAGCGCCCGGTGTCAGAGGCGATGTCGTTCGGCGTCAGCACCGTGCGCCCGAGCGAGACGCCGGCGCTCTCGTCCAGCGCATGGCGCGGGCGAACGTGGAGGCGCTGCTCGTCACGTCCCCCGACGCTCGCCTCCTCGGCCTGTTCGACAGACGCATGGCCGAGGAGGCTCTCCGGCGGCGGGACGGCTGA
>JAIVIH010000310.1 GCA_020200615.1 Actinomycetota bacterium
CCACTATGGGGCGCGTGGAGGTCTGCAACTCCACCTACGGCAGAAACGGGTGGCTCGGTCTGGCCTCGGTTTGGGCTACCGAGAACCACATCACCCAGGCCACGGTCAAGCTCAACGACACCTACTTCAACACAGCCCAGTACAACACTCCGGCGTGGCGGAACTCCGTCATGTGCCAAGAGGTCGGTCACACCCTCGGGCTCGGGCACAACGACGAGAACTTCGCCACGGTCAAAGAGACGTGCATGGACTACGCCAACGATCCGACGCTCAACCAGCATCCGAACGCGCACGACTACGAGCAACTGGCCGCCATCTACAACAACCACTTCGACAGCAGCACCACCGTCGCCACTTCGGTGGGCTCCACGGCAATCGCGGCCGAAATCCACCGCCGGGACCAGTGGGGGACGGCGCTGCGCTACGACTCCAAGGGCCGGCCGATCGTCTTCGGGCGTGAGCTCCGGGCGGGCGAGACCGTCTACACCTTCGTCGTCTGGGCCGACGGCCACGAGCACGAGCACGATTGAGCGGGGTGCGGCTCTCCTGGAGTGATGGCCAGGCGGCGGCCCAGATGTCGCCCGAGATGCAGGCGCTGGTGGGCGACCCGGACCTCCCGACCGTTGCCAACCTGCACGTCCCTGTGAGCGGTCCCGAGGCCTTGCGCCGGCTACGCGCCACCGGCGAGCCCCCGATCCACCCGCGGAGTAACCCGATTCGACGATGCGAGAATCGTCGACTACGCCCGAACCGCATAGGCCTTCCCCCTGGGTGTCAAGGGTGCGGCGCCTCGGCCGCAATTCGCCATGTCCCGCAAGCCGATCGGCTTGCGGGACCGTCCATGCCTCGAACACCGGAGGTCCTCCGGGCCGTGACTCGCCGGTGGTTGTCAGAAGCCGGCCTTCCTCTCCTCCGGTGTCTGTCGAGTCGTGAAGGGATCCCCGAGTTCGCCCTCTTCGAAGTAAAGTTCCCCGCGGACTTCGAGCTCGAGGTCTCGACCGTCGGCGCTCTGCCCTCCCACGACACGACCGCTCACCCTCTCACCGGGCCTCAGCCGATCCTTCGGTGTGTTCAGCCGTCCCGGGACGCGGACCGTGATTCCGTCGGTGAGCTCGCCGGGGGTGACGTCCCCGTCGGTCGCTCCCACCGAGACGATGTGGTCGAAGTCGGGAGGAGCCGTGATGAGGTGGGCCAGGAACTGCTCTTCACTCTTCCCGAAGAGCAGGTATTCGAGCTCGGGCGGCTTGTTGGCCCCCTTCTCGAACGCCCGGAAGTGAACGACGTTGCCAATCCTGGCCGTCGCCACTCCGATGGCCCGCCCTCCGTCGTCCTCGTGGCGCTCGAAGTGGCCGCTGTGCACCTCGCCGGTAATCGCCTCGATGCTGCGAGCGGCGGGGTCCAGACGGTCCATCTCGAACTCCGCGGGGATAAAGGTGTAGAGCCGCATGTCCGGATGCTGCCGCCGATCACCGACGTAGTCGGCGGGAGGGTCCCCGCCGGGGGGGCGTTCGAACGTCACATCCAGGATCACCTGGAAGTTGTGGGGGTGGTTCTCGGCGTCGAACATGAACATCGGGAGGTGGGAAAGGAACGTCGTCTCTTCCCCCAGGACGAGCATGCCGTGGCTGCCCATCGTGGCCGACGGCGTGCCGTCGTCCGTCGGTGGTTGCGAGGGGTGATGGTGGTGTTCGCCCAACTTCGGACCTCCTGGATCGTCTCGCGGCGCGGACCGTCGGCGGCCCGTCCACACGTCATGGCGGAGTGACCATGCCACGCCAGGCCGGTGATTCGCTCCGCCGCCGGCGTAGGCGCAGACGGGTCCCGCAAGTCGAACGACGACCGGGGTCCCGCAGGAGAATCCCTCGGCGGGATCCCCATGCGGGCGCGGTCGAGGCTCGGTGGACGCCCATCCTCAGGCGGGAGCGAGGACCGAGGCGGCGGTGCCCCGATCGCCCACGACCTCGAGGTCGTCCGCATCGTCCAGGGTGAGCATGCCTGCCGCCACTCCGAGAAGCTCTGTGGCGTCCCCCCTGATCTTCGCGACCGGTGAGGAAGCCGGACCCGACCGCACCGCCCGCCCATGTGGTCCTACAACGACCGAAAGCACCTCACCGTCGAGGTAGAGCTCGACCTCTCCGGGAGGCCCCCCCCAGGACGCAGCGCCTAGCAGCGCCCGCAGAGCCAGCACCAGCCAGCGGGGGTCGAAGCGCTCCTCCTGGGGGCCAGTTCGCATCCACTCCGCCCCCCAGCGGATGAGGGCGAGAAGGGCCGGCTCCAAGCCGCGACCGAGATCGGTGAGCTCATAGCGCACACCGCGCCCGCCGGGGGGCGCAACGACCCGGCGCACGATCCCGTTCGCCTCGAGTTGCCGGAGCCGGTCGGCGAGCAGATTGGTGGGGATGCCAGGCAAGGCACGGGCCAGGCCGGCATAGCCGGCCGGAGCGATCAGCAGCTCGCGCACGACCAGCAGCGTCCAGCGATCGCCGATCCGGTCGAGGGCCCGGGCGAGGGCGCAGAACTGTCCGTACGTCTTCACTTCTTTAACGGTAGCTTACTTGACTTCTTATAGCAACGGGCGTACAACCGAAACATGGCAGAAGCGCTGCGGGTCACCACCTCGAAAGGCATCATCGGGGTGCGCTGTTGGGAAACGGGCGGGCCGACGGTTGTCCTCTTGCACGGGATCCCGGGCAGCGGGCGGAGCTGGACGGCGGTCGCCGAGCGCCTGGCCCAGGGGGGTCGCGTGCTGGTGCCAGACCTGATCGGTTTCGGGGACAGCGCCCGTTCGGACGACATCGCCGTCCTGCACGCCGAAGGGCAGGCAGCCGCGCTCGAGGAAATGCTTCGTCGGCTGGGTATCAGCCGAGCGGTGGTGGTGGGCCACGACTTCGGCGGTCCCGTGGCCCTGACGTTGGCGCAACGGTCGCCAGAGCTCGTGGCCGGCCTGGGCTTGCTGGCGACCAACGCGTTCTCCGACACGCCCATTCCCTTTCCCCTCTCGACGGTCACCTGGCCAGTCCTCGGACCGCTGGCGGCTCGCCTCCTCTTCTCGGCGCCGTCCTTGCTGGCGATGATGCGTCAGGGGGTCGGCTCGCCTCGGCGGAGGATCGATGTCCGAGGGGCGGTCGGGGACCGCCGCCAGCGCCGGGCCATTCGGCTGATCTTTGGAGCGAGCCTCACACGCCTGAACGAGCTCTACCGGCCGATCCAGGACCGGCTCGGACGAATCGAGGTGCCGACGCTCGTAGCGTGGGGCGAGCGCGATCGGTTCCTTACCCCGGAGCAGGGACGTCGCACTGCGACCGCGATCCCCGCTGCTCGCCTTCGCGTCTATCCAAGAGCCGGTGACTTCCTCCCCGAAGAGCGGCCGGAGGAGGTCGCTTCGGACCTCGCCGCGCTCCTGAGCGCGGTCGCAGCCCGGCCGTGACGGCTCGGCGCGTTGATCAGGCGGCGGGAGCGGAAGTCGTCGAGCGGGTGATCGAGCGCCACGGTGGGCTCGATCGCTGGGAAACGCTGTCGACGGTCGAGCTCACGCTCTCTTCGGGGGGGCTCGCGTTCGCGGCCAAAGGTCAGCCCCGCGCGCTCGCAGAGGTGACGGCGAGGATCGCACCCGTGGGCCAAACGGTAGAGGTCAGCGGAAGCTCCCCTTATCCATGGACCTTCCTCTTCGGCGACACCCCGGTTGCCGGTTCCGACTCCCTCGACCACCGGGTCGCACGACTGCACCAGGGGAGGCGGCGGCTCGTGTGGTCGGTCGAAGACCTGGCCACCTTCGCTGCGGCTGCCTTGTGGACCTACGTGCAGGTGCCTTTCGTCCTCGCCCAATCCGACGTCGAGGTAGAGCCACTCGGGCCCTGGCGGGAGGGCGGCGAGACGTGGCTGCGGCTGAGCGTCACCTTCCCCCACGGGACGGCGACCCATTGTCCGCGCCAGGTCCTCTACGTCGATGACAACTACCGGCTGCGCCGCCACGACTACACCGCGCTTGCCTTCGGCGGTTGGGCCCGGGCGGCTCAGTACCTCTCCGCCTACCGAGACTACGACGGCTTGTCGTTCCCCACTCGCCGCCGGGTCTACCCGCGTGTGCCCGGGGCCCGCTGGCTCCGCTGGCCGCAGCTAGTCTGGATCGACGTGCATCGGGTCGTCCTTCGCTGACCCGCCCGGTCGGAGCCGTTCCCCTTCCGCCACACCGGTCGGGGTTCGCCTTCCGGGACGGCGTCACCGGAAGGTGCCATTGCCTATGGCTGGTTCGCCCGCGATCGGCACAGCCGAGCACCGCTGGGCCACCATGGGAACATGGCGGGACCGGGAGACGGCAATGAAGGCGGGGGACAGTGTCCTGACTTCTTCGTTAGCTACACGAGGGCCGACGTGGCCTGGGCGGGGTGGCTCGCCTGGCAGCTGGAGACGGCTGGCTACCGGGTCCTGATCCAGGCCTGGGACTTCGGGGCGGGCTCGGACTTCGTGACCGAGATGCGCCGGGCCACGGCCCAGGCCGAGCGGACC
>JAIVIH010000259.1 GCA_020200615.1 Actinomycetota bacterium
CTCAGCACACTTCTCCAGAAAGCCGTCCGAGGAGGATGATCACGAGGACAACCAATTGGTCTTCGAGCCGGTTGCGTATGGCTACTTGTCGGTTGGTGCCAGCTTCCTTAACGGCACCCCAACGCCGGAGATTTCATGGTGGTCCCATCGTTTTGCGCTCGCCGCGTTGAAGCAACTGGGATGGGAAGGCGATCCTTCCCTGCTCTGGGACGGTCGGAGCCTCGCGACCCTCGCCGCGGAGTCCAGGAATCCGGTTCTCGCCGAAGCTTTGGCGGCAGCTCGGCCCAGCCTTGGTGGTTGGATGAGCTTGGATGACGCTCGCGTCCAGCTCGCGTCTCTGGTCGACGCTCAGTCTCGAGCAATTGGTGATGATGCGACTCACTGGTTTAGTTTAGGGGGACGATGTTCGAGACGCTCACTGCGTCGGAACTGACCCAACGCGTCAGGTTGGCCTTGTCGGAGTTCTCCGCCATGCTCAAGACAGCCGTCGATCGTGGGGAAGCACTGCGTCTCGTGTTGTGGTCCTGAGCTCGCCGACGACGACCGTGGCGGGAGCCGGATCGGTGGCCTCTGTACGGCAGCGAAGAGTAGCGGGGAACCCCACTGAACCTTTCGGCCTTATCTTGGCCGTACCCCCATTGGGGCTCTCGCCCTCCGCCGCGGTCGCCGCTGCGTCGGAGATGAATTTCGACCTCTCCGACCTGCAGTGCCCCGCATTCGGAGCCGGAAAGGACGCAGCGATGTTTTCGGATCCTTACGAGCGGGCGGGCTAGCCAGTGTCGGGTCGGGCCAGCCGACTCGAGGCGCGGCGACAACTCATTGCCGTTGAACCGATTGCGTTACCGGCAGAGCGAACCGGGCGAAACAGACGAGAGAAGTCTCACGTCGTTGGTAGGCCCCGGTCAGGCGGTCACGTAGGCCGCGAGGTGCTCGCCGGTGAGGGTGGAGTGGGCGGCGACGAGATCGGCGGGAGTGCCCTCGAAGACGACGACCACCCTCGTGGCCGGCGCCGGGGCCGAGGTCGATGATCCAGTCGGCGTGGGCCATGACCCCCTGGTGGTGCTCGATGACGATGACCGACTTGCCGGAGTCGACGAGCCGGTCGAGCAGGCCGAGC
>JAIVIH010000062.1 GCA_020200615.1 Actinomycetota bacterium
GCCCTCGGGTGCGGGGCTTCGAGCCCGCTGCCCTGGGTGGCGACCAGCGCTGGGACAGCGTGTGGCTGACGCTGTAGGCGACCCCGCTAGGGCTGATCGGCCGGGTCGGCCACTGCTGGCTCGGCGTCGGCCAGGTCACCCCAGTGGGCCGTGACCCACAGCAGCCCCAGGCCGAACACGGCCAGGGACGAGGACGTGTGGTAGATGGTGCCCGTCCATGGGGCTTCGTCCCGCAGGGCCTGAGCGACCAGGGGCAAGTGGGTCGCCATCATCCAGAATCCGGCCAGCAGGACGGCCATGCCCGCCAGCAGGGGGAGCATGCTCTGGCCGTTCTCCGCCTTGCGGCCCCGCATCAGCAGCATGACCAGGGACACGGCCACCACCAGGATCCCGGGAACGACGTGGTCGGCGAACTCGACGCGGTCTGACGTGTTGAGCTCGGGGCTGACGTACCGGGGCAGCATGCCCCAGACCCCGACCACCAGTCCCATTAGCGGCAGCCATCGCCGCACGTCGGAGGACGGGCGCGGCCCCGCGTCCTCCGGCTCGGTGCTCAAGGCTCAGTTCGGGTTGGGGGCCAGGCGTTCGGCCAGGCCCACCAGGGCCAGCACCGCGGGGGCATCGGGGGCGAAGTCGACCGGGGCCACGCCCTGGCGGTCGGCGGCCCGGATGGCCGGGTCCTCGGGGACGGGCACGACCTCGACGCCGGGGAAGGCGGCCTGGATGGTGGCCAGGTCTTCCTCGCCCCGGATCCGGTTGGCGATGATCACGACCCGCTTCAACAGCCGCTCGCGGGCCAGCTCGACGGCCCTGAGCCCGACCTCGATGGACTTGGGCGTGGCCTCGACGACTACCAGCACGGCGTCCACCCGCTGCTCGCCCAGGCGGGTGAGCGTGCCCACGCCGGCCTCGAAGTCGGCGATGACCGTCTCATCGGTGAACTCCACGGACCCGAGCAACTGCTCGGGAGAAAGGCCACATCAGAGTCAGCCAGGTTCGGGATTGTCGATGCGTGACACGACGGCCAAGCGGACCCCGTCGGGGCCGTCGGAGCCGTAGCGCGAGAGCAGGGTGTCCCAGGTGGGAGCGTGCTGCTCCTCGCCCTCGTCCAGCGCCTGACGCATCGACACCAACCGCTCGGTCTCCTCGTCGCCCACACCCAGGGAGATGCCCAGGTTGGGGTTGGAGTCACAGTCGAGGGCGACGACGGCCAGCCCTTGGCGGGCGAGGGTGCGGGCGATGACCGACGACGTGGTCGTCTTGCCCGACCCACCCTTTCCCACGACGGCCAGCTTCATTTGCCATTCTCCTCGAGCAAGCGGTTCACCAGAGACTCTACTGCCCGTACGGCCTCTGAATCAGGAGCATCGTCGATGGGGGCCCGCCTCTGGCGCTCGGCGTCGGCGAAGGCCTCGTCCCAAGGGACGGCCCCCACCACATCGAGCCCGGTGCGCCGCTTGACCAGGTCGACGTCGTCCGGCTCCCGGACCTTGTTGGCCACCGCCAGCACCCGCTCGGGCCCGTTCTCCAGGGACGCCATGCGGGCCAGGCGACGGGCCGACAGCAGGCCCGCAGCCGAGGGCTCGACCACGACGAGCACGGTGCGGGCGAAGCTCCCCCAGCCGGTGAAGGCCTGGCGGGTGCCCCCCGGAAGGTCGCCCACCACGCTCCAGCGGTCGTCGGGCAGCTCCTTGGTGATTTGGCGGAAGGCCAGCTGCGAGCGGAACAGCTGCTGGCCGACCTGGCCGTTGGTGCCGATCTTGCCGAACTGCAGGAAGCGGACGCCGTCGGGGGCGTCGACGGCGTAGCGCTCGACCGCCTCGGCCGCGTCCAGGCCCTCCCGCAGGCGGTAGCGGGGGCCCGTCTCCCCCTCCTTCCGCTCCACCACGGCGTCGTCGGGGATGCGGACGTCGCAGTCGATGTCCAGGCCGAGGGAGAAGGCGAGCCCGGGCAGCGGGTCCGAGTCCACGGCCAGGACGGGCTCGCCCCGGCGGGCGAGGAAGCGGCAGAACGTGCCGGCGATGGCCGACTTGCCGGCTCCGCCTTTTCCTACGAAGGCCAACCTCATGTGTGTGCAGCCTCCTTGGGCGCCGGCGTCGCCGGGCTCGGTGGTCCGACCAGGGCCGCGGCCAGGGCGGCCGCCCCGATGACGAAGAGAACCAGGATTACCGGCCAGCGCCCGAGGAAGGGCACCTCCTCGGCGAAGGTGACCCGGGCGGCGGCGATGTCCTGGGACTCGTCGGCCTCGGTGCCCTCCCTGGTGTCCGTCCACGCCACCACGGCCCGGTTTCCCCAGCTGTCGAGGCCCAGCTTGGTGCCGAAGTCGGTGCCGTGGAGGAGGCTGGCCGACGGGCCGATGCCGGAGTCGAACGACTCCGAGGACACGAGGCGGTTGGTGAACGTGCGTCCGGCGTCGTCGGAGCTGGCCACGAAGGCGTCGGTCAGCACGTTGCGGGAGTCGCGCCGCCGGTCGAGGAAGAGGACGTCCACCCGGCCATCATCGCTGACCGCCACCTTGGGCAGGTACTGGTTCGTCCCGTCCTGCATCCGGTTGTCGTTGACCCGCACCCCTCCCGACCACGTGGTCCCCCCGTCGGGGGAGCGCTTGATGAAGACATCCTCGTCACCGTTGCGTCCGTCGGACCAGACGGCGTAGAGGTCGCCCTCGGGTCCCGCGGCCATGGAGGGGAACTCCGGCAGGTACACGAGGAAGCGGCGAGTGGGGATGAGGCCGGCCTCGAACTCCACGCCGCGGGAGAACGACTTGCCCCCGTCGGTCGAGCGGGCGACGACCAGGCCGAAGGGGTCCTCGAACACCGGCCCTTCGAGGTTCTCGAAGTCACGCCGGTCGCCCTTGTAGTCCTGGTAGATGACGCTGACGTTGCCCCTGCGGTCGACGACGGGACTGGCCGCCCCCACCCGCTCGCGCTGGGAGTCGCTGACCACCACCGGCGTCGAGAAGGTCCGGCCGCCAGGGGTCAGGTGGGCGGCCACGACGGGATTGACCCCCAGCAGGCTGAGGAGCCCGGTGTCCCGTCCCTGGAGCCACGTGGCGTGGACGGTCTTGTCCGCGGCGACCGCCAGCCGGGCCTGGAACGTGAGCTCGCCCGCGACTCGTATGACGTCGCCGAGGGTCCGGCCCCCGTCGGTGGACGTGGCCAACCACAGGTTGGCCGGGCTGTTGCCGTTTCCCTCGAGGTTGACGTAGAGGGCGTAGAGCTTGCCGTCGGCGTCGAAGGCGATGTCGGGCCCGAACGGGCAGGGCCGTCCGTCGACGGTGGCCGAGCACGGAGGCGTGCCCGCGGGAACGGGCAGGTCGGTGGGCGCCCACGTCTTTCCTCCGTCCCGGCTGTGCTGGATGAGGGCGGAGTAGTTGGGCCGGTCGATCCGGTAGCTGACGACCACGTTGTCTGGGTCCACGGGGTTGTGGACGATGGTGGGCGAGTTGATGGCGTCAATGCGCGAAGCCCCTCTGAGCAGGGCGTTTCCCGACACCGTCGTGGTGCGACCGGTGGTGAGCAGGAGTGCGGCGCCGACCACGCCTGCCAACCCGCAGAGTACGGCCACGGAGGCCAGAGCGTTCCTGCGGCCCATCGAAGGCGACTGTAGCCAGCAGAAAAGGGGGCGAGAAGGGGCCCCTCTTGCGAGAGACCCCTTCTCGGGAGGGGGTTTGCACCGCAGAGGTGCACGCGCACGTCTACCCGGCCGGAAAAACCTCAAACCAACTTTCTTGGATTTTTTGTTCGGGTTTGGGAGGAGCCGCGGGCGGGCAGTTCTTGAGGATGGAGCTACTGCTGCTGGTTCTCGTGGTGGTCGTGGTTCTGGCCCTGGTCGGAGGCTTCCGAGGGCCCGCCTGGTACGGCGGTCGCCGCAGCCGAGGGCCTGTGGTTCGGGAAACGGTCTACGAGGACGAGCCCGTGCGCAGGGAGCATGTGGTCGAGGAGATCGTGGAGGACGTTCCCGTCTCCCGTCGCCGGCGTATCGTCGACTACTGATGACGCCGCCGGTCGCGTCCGACGACCTCGACTTCCTGACTGACGACGAGCAAACCGCCTTCCCGGTCCACCCCGTGACCCTGGTGGTGGGTCTACTGGCCGTCCTCATGTTGGTGTGGGCCCTCATGTGGCTCCCCGTCGCCTTCGTCTAGACCGCCTCTTCCACCCCCTCAGTCCTGGCTGATGGCCTCTAGGACGTCGAGGCGCGCCGCCCGGCGGGCCGGCCCCACAGCCGCCAGCACTCCGGCGATGGCCGCCACCACCACGTAGATCGCCAGCTGTCCGCCGGGGAAGACCAGCTCGGAGATCCCCTCCGACGACAGTGTGGCCAGCAGGGCCCACCCGAAGAGCACGCCCACGGTCAAACCCAGGATGGCCCCGAGCACCGAGGTGATCACCGACTCGCCTCGCACCATGGACCGGACCTGGCGGCGGGATATGCCCACCGCCCGGAGCAGGCCCAACTCCCGGGTGCCCGGGGGCTATCTTGGCCATGACCACGAAGTCCAGGTTCTCGGTGTAGTTGGCCTCGTAGGTGGCGGTCGACACCAGGTAGCTCCCCAACAGCTCGTTCTTCTCGTACGTGCCGCCGATGCGGAGCGCCTTCTCGCCTGTCCGGGCGAACTGCATGGGCACGGTGTCGCCCACCTTCCAGCCCTTCTCCTCGGCCTCGTTCTCCCACACGAGCAGCTCGCCACCGGCCAGGCTGTCGAAGTCCCCCGACCGCATCTCCACGTTCAGCACCTGGCGGAGGCCGGAGGGGCTGGCGCCGTACAGGGACTTCGTGGAGCCGTTGAGGCGCCACTCGCCCGTGCGCAGGGCGGACACGGCTGCCAGCTCGGGCACGGCCTCCAGCTGGTGGGCCAGTTCGGGGCTGATGCTGGGCATGAAGGAGTCGGTGCTGACGGCGAAGTCGGCGGCGAGCGAGCGATCGAAGACCTCGTTGGTGGACTCCTTGATCGACGAGGCGAGGACGGCGACGCATCCCACCAGGCCGAGCCCGATCATGAGGGCGGCGGCGGTGGCCGCCGTCCGGCGGGGATTGCGCATGGCGTTCTGGCGTCCCAGCTTGCCGGAGACTCCCGTGAGGCGGGCCAGGGGAGCCCCTATGGCGCCGGCCAGGGGCCGGGCCACGAGGGGACTGAGGATGGCGACCCCGAGGAAGGTCAACCCCGCGCCCAGGCCCACCAGGGAAAGGGCATTGTCGGAGTCGCCGAGGAGGCCGTAGAGCAGGGAGGACACGCCCGCGATCGCCACCACCCCGCCGACGATTCCCCGCCGGCGCAGCGATCCGGTCGGGCTCGCGCCCCCCTCCCGGAGGGCGGCCATGGGCGACACGCCGGAGGCCCGGCGGGCGGGAGCGACGGCGGCGACCAGGGTCACCCCCACGCCGATGATGAACGAGGCGACGACGGTGCGGGGCAGGAATTGGGTGGTGGTGGTGGGGAGATCGATGCCGAAGGCGCTCAGCAGCCCTTGGAGGCCGATGGCCATGAGCACGCCCAGCCCGAGCCCGACGACGGACGACACCAGTCCGACCACGAGAGCCTCCACCAGCACCGATGTCATCACCTGGCGCTGGCTGGCCCCGAGGGCTCGCAGGAGCCCCAACTCCCGGGTGCGCTGGGCCACGAGGATCGAGAACGTGTTGAAGATGATGAAGGCCCCCACGAAGAGGGAGATGCCGGCGAAGGTCAGCAGGAACGTGCCGAAGAAGCTCAGGCCCTGCTTGATCGAATCCGAGCTCTCCTTGGCTACCTGGTCGCCGGCCAGCACCTCGACATCGTCGGGGAGAGCCTGATCCAGCCTCGAGCGCAGCTCGACCACGGGCACGCCGTCGGCCGCGACGATGTCGACCGAGTCGAAGGCCTCCTCCTTGCCGAACAACCTCTGCGCCGTCGGGGTGTCGAAGATGGCGAGTGACGCCCCGGCCAGGTTGTCGGCCGTGCCGAAGCCGGCCGTGCCGACCAGGGTGTGCTCGCCCGTTCCGGTGCGGGTGATCACCTTGACCCGCTGACCCAGCTCGAATCCGTGCTCCTCCGCGGTGCTGACGTCGATCACCAGCTCGCCGTCGCGCTGGGGCGGTCGCCCGTCGCGGATCCTGAGCGGTGAGAGCTGGCTCACCTGGCCCCAGTTGAAGCCGAGGTTGGGCGCGCCACCAGTCCCGACGGCCTCGCCCTCGGGGTCGACGAGCTGGGCGTAGCCCCCCACGCTGCCCTCCACCTCCTGGACCCCGGGCACGGCCCGCACCGCTCCGACCAGGCTGGCGGGCACCGTGGCCCGGTCCTGGGTCACCCCGCCGCCCTCGCCGAACCCGGACCGGGCCCGCACGGTCAGGTCGACACCGGCGAACACCTCGGTGAACGTGGCGTCGAACGTGTGGTTGATGGTGTCGGTGAGCACCAGCGTGCCCGACACGAAGGCCCCCCCCAGCACCACCGACAGGGCGGTCAGGAGCAGCCGCAGCTTGTGGG